>JAFNXG010000120.1 GCA_017383505.1 Clostridium sp. | reverse complement strand
TCTACCTCCTAAACATTTTCAATGGTCTATACTTTAATTATTATATAATAATTAAAGTATAGACCATTGAAAATGTTTAGGAGGTAGAATATGGATTATAGAGAGAGATACAGAGAGTGGCTAGACTCAAATGTAATATCAGAGACAATTAAAGAAGAATTAAGATCAATTACCGATGAAAAGGAAATAGAAGATAGATTTTATAAAGAATTAGATTTCGGTACTGGTGGATTGAGGGGAGTAATTGGTGCTGGAACTAATAGAATGAATGTATATACAGTTTCAAAAGCAACTCAAGGATTTGCTAATTATTTAAATAAATCTTTTGAAGAGCCAAAAGTAGCTATTGCATATGACTCAAGAAATATGTCAAAAGAGTTTGCAGAAGCGGCTGCATTAACTCTTTGTGCAAATAAAATAAAAGTATTTTTATTTGAAAGTTTAAGACCTACACCAATGTTATCATTTGCAGCTAGACATTTAGATTGTCAAGGTGGAATAGTTATAACAGCATCACATAATCCTAAGATATATAATGGATACAAGGTTTATGATGAATTTGGTGGCCAAGTTACTGATGAGAAGGCTGGAATTATAATAGGAGAAGTTAATAGTATCTTAAACTACGAAGATATAAAAACTTTATCTCTTGAAGAAGCTTTAGATAGCAATATGTTAGAATATATTGGAGAAGAAGTAGACAAAGCGTATATTGAAGCAGCTAAAACTCTTACTATAAGAGAAGAATTAGTAAAAGAAAAGGCTAAAGATTTAAAAGTAATATACACTCCAATACACGGAACTGGTAATATGCCAGTAAGAAGATTATTAGCTGAATTAGGCTATGAAAATGTTGAAGTTGTAAAAGAACAAGAAATGCCAGATGGTAATTTCCCAACAACATCTTATCCAAATCCAGAAAGCCCACAAGTTTTTGAATTAGCTCTTGAGATGGCTAAAACAAGCAATCCAGATATAATTTTTGGAACAGACCCTGATGCTGATAGAATTGGTGTTGTAGTTAAAGAAAATAACGGAGAATATAAAGTGTTAACTGGTAACCAAACAGGTATGTTATTAACTGACTATATGTTATCTGCACTTAAGGAAGAAGGAAAATTACCTTCAAATGGAGTTGTAATAAAAACAATAGTTACAACAGAAGGTGCAAGAGCTATAGCTAACTACTATGGTGTTGAAATAATGGACGTACTAACTGGATTCAAATATATTGGAGAAAAGATTAGAGAGTTCCAAGAAACAGGAGATAAGAAATATTTATTTGGATTTGAAGAAAGTTATGGTTACTTAGCAGGTGAGTTTGTAAGAGATAAGGATGCTGTAATTGCTGCAATGTTAATAGCAGAAATGACTCTTTACTACAAAGAACAAGGTAAGAGTCTTTATGAAGCATTAATAGAGCTTTATAATAGAATCGGATTCTTTAGAGAAGATTTAATTTCTATTGAATTACAAGGTAAAGAAGGTCAAGAAAAGATAAGCAGATGTTTAGATTTATTAAGAAGCACAGCATTAACAGAAGTTGATGGAGTTAAAATTGCTACTAAACTTGACTACAAGTTAAGTAAAGAAGAAAATTTAATTAATGATACTGAAAGTGTTATTAATTTACCTAAATCTAATGTGTTAAAATATATATTAGAAGATGGATCATCATTTGTTGTTAGACCTTCAGGTACAGAGCCAAAAATGAAAATTTACTCAGCAGTTAAGGGTGAAAGCTTAATTAACGCTGAAGAAAAGTTAGCTAGATTTAATGAAAAAATCATGGAAATAATTAATGAGAAGTTAGCATAGAATAAAAAGCTATTGGGAAACCGATAGCTTTTTATTTTAGCATTTAAATTGAAAGTTTTATGTTAATACTGTATTATGAAGAAAGAAATAATTTACTAAAGGAGTGTAATTTATGAATTATAAGGTGAAAATTAAAGAAAAGTTAGGTAAGTTATTATTTTTAGAAATGAATAAAGATGGATTTAAAGAAAATATAGGGATACCATCATATGTAGAATTTAAAAATAAAGATTTATATTTACCAATTAGTTCTGAATATATTAGTTCAAATATAAATAATGAAATTAAAATTAAAAACCTACCAATATATTACTTTATAGAAGGTATGTTTATTGCTATCGGAAGTGATGAAAATTTAAGATTTAATGATGATTATGAACTTATATTAGATTATATAAAAGATACTGAAAATTGTATAAAGTCGCTTATAAGTAAGAGAATAGAAGAAAAAAGATATTTAGATGCATATCTTTTATTAAAAGGATATTATACATACTCTAAAGATTTAGAGGTTATGAAAAAAATATTACTTGTAGGAGAAACATTAAGAGAAGAGGAAAGTAGTTTTAAAGATATAATACTTGAAGATATAGAATATTGCATATCTAATAAATTAAAAATTGCTGAACCTTATCTTTATAAAGCTATAATATTAAAAGATTCAGGTGACTTTAAAGGCGCTAAAGTTGCTATAAATGAGTATTTTAATAATGGTGGTAAAGTAACTCCAGAAGTTGAAATAATAAATAATGATATAAATAATATATCAGATTATGAAAAGGCTATAGAATTATTATCAGATGATCCATCTAAAAGCATAGAAATATTACTTAAGTTAGGAGAAGAATTTGAAGAAAATCCACTTATTTATTATTACTTAGGAATAGCTTTTAGAAAATTAGAAAACTACCATAAAGCTATCTATTATTTAAGAGAAAGTGTAAAAAGAGAAAGTGGAATACTAGAGGTTATAGTAGAACTTGGATTAAATTATGCTTGTATAGGTGAGTTTGAAGAAGCGATAAAATACTTTAAGAAGGCTTTTGAAGCTTCAAGAGATGTAGAAATATGTACTAATATTATAATGTGTTACTTAAATATCAATGACTTAGAAAATGCTAAATTACATTTAGATATAGCAAAAGAGTTGAATTCTGAAGATGAAATAGTTAAACAATTAGATACTATGATAAATAAGGGATAATAAAGGAAGAGTTTATATGGGTAAAAATAAAATGTTTAAAAATGTAGACATACTAGGTTATAAGGTTTTTTCAGAAGATATAGGAAAATGTGTTGATATTATATTTTCCTATAATAAGGTACATATAGTATCTGGAAATCCAGAAGTTTTATATACAGGATTAAATAATAAAGAATTATATAGTAATTTTACATCAAAATCGTCTTTAATAATACCAGATGGAGTTGGAACACAAATTAGCAGTAAAATCTTAAAAACACCTGTACAAGAGAAGATAGCTGGAATTGAAGTTATGAAAAAGATAATAGGTGAATGTGAAAAAAGAAAGGAAAGTATTTATTTATTAGGAGCAAGTGAAGAAAATTTAAAGACGTGTGTAGCTAATATAGTAAGAGACTATCCAGATATAAAGATTGCTGGATATCATAATGGTTTTTTTGACTTAAATAATCCAGGGATAATATTAGAAGAAATTAAAGAAAAGAAGCCAACAGCTTTATTTGTTGCGATGGGATGTCCAAGACAAGAAACATTTATCATAAAATA
>JAFNXG010000008.1 GCA_017383505.1 Clostridium sp. | reverse complement strand
GTTAAATTACACGTTAAAGTTAAAGAAGGTAACAGAGAAAGAATCCAAATGTTCGAAGGTACTGTTATTAAGAGACAAAACGGTGGTTTAAGAGAAACTTTCACAGTAAGAAGAGTTGCTTACGGTGTTGGAGTTGAAAGAACTTTCCCAGTTAACTCACCAATCATCGAAAAGATGGAAGTTACAAGAAGAGGTAAAGTAAGAAGAGCTAAGTTATTCTACTTAAGAGATAGAGTAGGTAAGGCTGCTAAAGTTAAAGAATTATTAACTAGATAATTATAAGTTAATAAAGATATGAAGGGACTTAGTATTAAGTCCCTTTTTGTTTGCAATAATATAAGTAATATTTTAAATTTTTTAATTTAGTTAATTTAATATAATTACATATATTAATGTAGTTTTATTTTAAATGAATTGTTAAGAATAAATAATAGATAATAAAAATAGGAGGACTTATTATGGCTACAATTAACTGGTTCCCAGGGCATATGAAGAAAACGAAAAGAGAAATACAAGATAATTTAAAACTTGTTGATGCTGTAATAGAGATTAGAGATGCTAGAATTCCTAGAAGTTCTGCAAATCCAGATATAGATAAACTTTGTGCAGGTAAACCAAGAATAATATTATTAAATAAAAGTGATTTAACAGAAGCAAAGGTTACTAAAAGCTGGATAGATGAATTATCTAGAGAAAACGTTAAGGTTTTAGAAGTTAACTGTTTAAGAGGTCAAGGATTACAACAAATAAAGCCTGCGCTTTTAGAGCTATTAAAAGAAAAGCATGAGAGAGCTAAATCAAAAGGTTTAGTTAAATTTATGATGAGAGTAATGGTAGTTGGAGTTCCTAACTGCGGTAAATCAACATTTATAAATAAAATGGCAAGAAATAATATTGCTAAAACAGGGGATAGAGCTGGTGTAACTAAGAGCAAGCAATGGATTAAAACATCTCTTGATATGGAAATGTTAGATACTCCAGGGGTATTATGGCCTAAATTTGAAGATGAAAGAACAGCTTTAAACTTAGCATTTACAGGTGCTATTAAAGATGAAATCATGGATATAGAAGAATTAGCATATAAGTTAGTTGAAAGACTTCAAGAATACTACCCAGATAGATTAATAGAGAGATTTGGTATTGAAGAAATATTAGAAAATCCATTAGACAACCTTGATGCTATTGCAAGAAAAAGAGGTTGTATAATGGCACGTAATGAAATAAATTATAATAGAATTGCTGTTATGTTAATTGACGAATTCAGAGGTGGAAAGCTTGGTAAAATTTCTTTAGAGCGTCCAGATGATGTTTTTGAGGAAGAAGAAGTTGTATATAAAGAAGAAACTGAAAAAGAAAGAAAAAGAAGAATAAGAAAAGAAAAAAGAAACGAGAAAAAGAAGGAAAAAAGATAATGAATATATTAACTACTGATATTAGCCAATTAAGCTTTAAAGTTGTTAAAGAAGAAGTAGATAAAATAGAAATAAAAGAAGTATTAAACTCAGAAGAGTTATTAAAAGTTATTGATGTATTAAAATCTGATAAAAGAAAAAATATTAATAGCTTAGGTGAGAAGCTTCAAAAAGCTAAAAATAAATTAGAAGATGAAATAGCTAGAGTAAGAGCTATGTACGAATTTGATAAATCTTTTGGAGATTATCAGTTTGTTGCAGGAGTAGATGAGGTTGGAAGAGGACCTTTAGCTGGTCCAATTGTATCATGTGCAGTAGTTTTAGATTTAAATGTTATAGATGATGAATTAATTTTATGGATTAATGACTCTAAAAAGCTAAATGAAAAGAAAAGGGAAGAATTAGCCTCTATAATAAAAGAAAAAGCATTAGCTTATTATATAGCATCTCGTAATTCTCAAGAAATAGATAAAAGAGGGATCGGAGTATGTAATAATGAAGTATTCCTAGAAGCTTGTAATAGCTTAAAAATTAAGCCAGATTTAGTATTATCAGATGGATATACAGTAAAGGGAATAGAAATTCCTAATAAATCTGTAATTAAAGGAGATACAAAGTCAGCATGTATAGCTGCAGCATCTATAGTTGCTAAAGTATATAGAGATAATTTAATGAAGGAATATGCAGAAAAATATCCTTATTATGCTTTTGAAGAAAATGCTGGATACGGAACAACTAAACATGTAGAAGGAATAAAAACTCATGGTCCAACAGAAATACATAGAATGACATTTTTAACCAATATTTTATCAAACTAATATGTTCTAAATGCATCCTTTATATGGTTTAATTTAAAAGATGTATCAATATTATTAAAAATAACTTCAATAATATCGTATCTTACGTTATAGTTATAATATTTTTTATAAATTAAATAAAATTTAGATAATTTTATAATTTGTTTTTGTTTAGAGTAGGTAACAGATTCAATTGGATTTCCAAAAGAATTTGTATACCTACTTTTTATTTCACAAAAAACTATTAAATCATCTTTAAAAGAAATTATATCAATTTCTCCAAATTTATTTCTAAAATTCATATCTAATATTTTATATCCATTATTAACAAGAAAGTCACGGGCTATACTTTCACCATATGTTCCGATTGCTTTATTATATTTTTTCATATTTTCACCTCATATATGATAATAGACTTTTAAAATTTTTTTATTCAGATTAGGTTAGATAATTAAATGGGTGTCAATAATGAAAAAATGAATATTGTAAAAAGGGGTTGAAATCGAAAAATGGCAGTAAAGATAATTAGTGCTACCCATAGAGGGTTAGATGGAGTATTAATAAATGTTGAGGTTGATATAACAAGAGGAATTCCTAGTTTCAATATAGTAGGCTTACCTGATACTTCAATTAAAGAGTCCAAAGAAAGAGTTAGATTAGCTATAGTAAATAGTGGATATGAATTCCCATTAGGTAGGATTACTATTAATTTAGCACCAGCAGATGTAAAAAAAATAGGTAGCCTTTTAGATTTACCTATAGCATTAGGAATATTAATGGCATCTAAACAAATAAATGAGAAGTCATTAGAAGATTATATAGTTTTTGGTGAATTATCTTTAAGTGGAGAATTAAAAGGAGTTAAAGGGGCAATCCCTATTATTTTTGAGGGAGATAATAATAAAAAGCAGAACTTTATTTTTCCTATTGAGAATTTAAAAGAAATGAGAAGTTTTATATTAGGAAATTTCTTTCCATTTAGAAGTCTAAAAGAAGTAATATCGTATATAGAAAATGAAGATTTATTACCTTATAAGAAGCAGGTTAGGAAAGCAAAAAATCATGGGACTTTTATTCATAGATTTGAAGATATAATGGGGCAATATACATCAAAAAAAGCTATGGAAATTGTAGCTGCTGGAAATCATAATATAATGTTATTTGGATCACCAGGATCAGGAAAAACAATGCTTGCAAAGGCATTACCTTCAATATTACCACCTATGACATTAGAAGAACAAAAGGAAGTAGCGCAAATATATAGTATATCAGGAATGTGGAATGATAGATATGATATAACTAGACCATTTAGATCACCTCACAACACAATAACTAAAACAGCATTAATTGGAGGAGGAAAAGATGTAAAGGCTGGAGAAATAACATTAGCTCATAATGGTATTTTGTTTTTAGATGAAATATTAGAGTTTAAGAAAGAAGTATTAGAACTTCTAAGGCAACCATTAGAAGATAAAGTCATAAATATATCTAGATTAAAGGAAAGCTATACATTACCAAGTAATTTTATATTAGTAGGAACATTTAACCCTTGCCCATGTGGAAAAATGTTGGATTATGAATCAGGAGCTAGTTGTACATGTACGGAAATAGAAAAGAAGAGATATATAAATAGGATGTCTAGAGCACTATTAGATAGAATTGATATATTAAATTTTGTTCCGCGGATAAAATTTACAGAAATTAAATCGGAAAAAGATAAAATTAATTCTGACAATATGCGACATAATGTAATTTTAGCTAGAGAAATACAAAAAGAAAGATTTAAAGGAACGAAGTATAGATATAATTCAGAAGTTATAGGTAAAGATGTTCTAAATTTATTTGAAATAAATATAAATGCAAAAAGGGTATTAGAAGAATATTACCGAAGATATGACATAACTCTTAGAGGATATACCAAAATAATAAAGGTAGCTAGAACTATAGCTGATTTAGATTGTAGCCATCAGATAATGGATTATCATATTATTGAAGCTATTGGATTTAGAAAAAATGTTTTTGGAGAAATAATATAAAGGAGGATTATTAAATGGATAAATATAAATTATGGTTTATATTAATGAAAATATCCGATATGTCCAAAATAAAATTAATAAAAAAGTATAATAATGAAGAAAATATTTATAATAATATAGATAATATAATTAAAGAAAAGCTATTACATGATAGATTTTTATTAAGATTAAAATATAAAAATCAGTTAGAAGAAGATAGGCTAGAGGAATATTTATTTAAAAATAATATAAAGTATATAACATATTCATCAAATTTATATCCAGATAAATTAAGAAATATTGATAATCCACCATATGTTATCTTTTATAAAGGTGATATATCTTTATTTAACTATAATATGGTCGCAATAGTAGGATCAAGAAAAAATACTAATTATGGAGAGCAAGTAACTAAGTTTATAGTTTCAGAGTTATACAATATTTCTTATGGTGTTGTAAGTGGAGTTGCAGCTGGAATAGATTCTATATCACATAGAGAAATATTGTTTAAGGGTGGTAAAACAATAGGTGTTTTAGGATGTGGTGTAGATGTTATCTATCCTAGATTTAACAAGAATTTATATGATAGAATTTCTGAAAGTGGATTATTGATATCTGAATTTTTACCGGGAACAAAGCCTTTATCATATAATTTTCCACAAAGAAATCGTATAATAAGTGCACTAAGTGAAGGTGTAATTGTCATAGAAGCATCTAAGAAAAGTGGCTCTTTAATAACTGTTGATTATGCAATGAATCAAAATAAAGATGTTATGGTAGTTCCAGGACCAATTTTTAATGAGTCTAGTAGAGGATGTAATGAATTAATTAATGATGGAGCTAGACCATTTTTGGGAAAAGATGATTTGTATGAATTTCTTAATGTAATTAAAAAAGAAAATGAAAAAAAGCCTAAAAATAGTATCAAGTCATATTTATTAAAAATAATAGGAAAAGAACCAATACATATAGATAAAATAATTGGAGGACTAAATATTGACAGGATAGCTTTATTTGAGTTATTATTTGAAATGCAAAATGAAAATGAAATTATTTGCCTACCGGGCAATTATTACGTGAAGATTAGTTAGAGTTTTAGGGGGGTAAAAGCTCCTAAGAAATAAATAGGAGTTGATGGTATGGGTCAGAATCTTGTTATTGTAGAGTCACCTGCAAAAGCAAAGACAATTAGCAAATATTTAGGGAAAAATTATACAGTTGAAGCTTCAATGGGGCATGTTAGGGATTTACCAAAAAGTAAATTAGGTGTTGATATAGAAGATAATTTTAATCCTAAATATATAACTATTAGAGGAAAAGGTGAATTAATAAGTAAATTAAAAAAAGCAGCTAAAAAAGCAGATAAAGTTTATCTTGCAACCGACCCTGATAGAGAGGGAGAAGCAATATCATGGCACTTAGCTAATATATTAAAAATTTCAGAAGATGATACATGTAGAATTGTGTTTAATGAAATAACAAAAAGTGCTGTAAAAGAGTCTATAAAAGAAGCAAGAAAAATAAATTTAAATTTAGTTGATGCTCAACAAGCAAGAAGAGTAGTTGATAGACTTGTTGGTTATGAAATAAGCCCTATACTATGGAAAAATGTTAAATGGGGATTAAGTGCTGGTAGAGTTCAGTCAGCAGCATTAAAACTTATCTGTGATAGA
Source organism: Clostridium sp. (assembly GCA_017383505.1). GTDB lineage: Bacteria > Bacillota > Clostridia > Clostridiales > Clostridiaceae > Clostridium. The sequence goes on along the minus strand of JAFNXG010000008.1, from coordinate 3,053 downwards.
GAAGAAGAAATAAATGCTTTCGATCCAAAAGAATATTGGACTGTTGATTGTATATTAAAAAAAGATAGAAAAAAATTTCCAATAAAATTAGTAAAATATAAAAATAAAAAGATAGAAATAAGTACTGAAGAAGAAGCAAATAAAATAATAAAAGATTTAGAAGAAAATGAGTATAAGATAGATAAAGTAAAAAAAGGAAGTAGATTAAAAAATCCATTACCTCCCTTTACAACAAGTACATTACAACAAGAAGCTTCTAAAAAACTTAACTTTATGACTAAAAGAACCATGTCTGTTGCACAAGCTCTTTATGAAGGAGTTGACGTAAAAGGCTATGGAACAGTCGGGTTAATAACTTATATGAGAACTGACTCTGTAAGAATTTCAGAAGAGGCTCAAGGCAAAGCTATTGAGTTTATAAAAGAAAACTATGGAGATGAATATATTCCAGAGAACCTTAGAGTTTATAAAGGTAAAAAGAATATTCAAGATGCGCATGAAGCTATAAGACCATCTCATATAGAAATAACACCAGAAATAGCAAAAGCAAGTTTATCAGCTGAACAATATAAATTATATAATTTAATATGGAAGAGATTTATTGCAAGTCAGATGTCTTCATGTATATTAAATACAAATAGTATTGATATAGTAAACGGATCATATTCATTTAAGGCATCAGGGTCAACTATTAAATTTGATGGTTTTATGAAAATATATGATTACACAACTGAAGATGATGATAATGATGTAACATTACCATTATTAGAAGAAGGAGAAGTATTAGCACCAGCATCTGTAGAGGGTAAACAACATTTTACGCAGCCGCCAGCTAGATATACTGAAGCATCATTTGTAAAATTATTAGAGGAAAAGGGAATAGGTAGACCAAGTACGTATGTTCCGACTATTTCAACAATTTTAAGTAGAGAGTATGTAGTTAGAGAAAAGAAAAATTTAGTTCCAACAGAATTAGGTTTTATAGTAAACAATATAATGTCAGATTATTTCAAACAAATAGTTGATGTTGACTTTACAGCGGATATGGAAAGAAAGCTTGATTACATTGAAGAGGGTAGTGAAGAGTGGAAAAAAGTTGTAGGTGAATTCTTTGCTCCGATTAAAATAGCTATTGAGAAAGCTGAAAAAGAAATTTCAAAAGTAGTAATTGAAGACAAGGTTAGTGATGTTCCATGTGACAAGTGTGGAAGAATGATGGTTATAAAAAGAGGAAGATATGGTACATTCCTAGCTTGTCCTGGATACCCAGAATGTCAAAATGCTAAGCCTATTGTTGAAGAACTAGATGTTTCATGTCCGAAATGTGGTGGGAAAATCTTAGTTAAGAGAAGTAAAAAAGGAAAGAAATTCTTTGGATGTTCTAGTTATCCTAATTGTGATTTTGTAAGTTGGAATGAACCTATAAAGGACCCTTGCTCAAAATGTGGAAGTTATATGACTATTAAGTATACTAAAACAAAAGGAAAATATGCAATATGTTCGAATTCAGAATGTGGAAATACAGTACCTTTAGATGAAGATAAAGAGAAAAAAGAAGATAAATAAATAATCCACCCCTGTCGAAACCATGTAAAAATTGTTGTAAAAAAAAGTCTTATATGTTAGTATAAGATTAAGAACAACTATCTTAAAATTTTGATAATTTAGAAAATTAACAATTTATGATAAGGCTTATGATGGGGGGGAGTATTTAATTGTCATCATTATTAAATAAAACTAGAAGATTAAATAAAATTTTACAAAAGGGTGGTGCCGACCCAGTAGTCTTCGATGATATATGTAAGCTTTTAAGTGAAGTAATGTCATGCAATGTATATATAATAAGTAAAAAGGGGAAAGTACTAGGACATACTTTTTCAACAGACTTTGAGTGTGAAATAATGAAGAGATATGTTTTAGATGAAAGAAGATTCCCTGCAAGTTATAATGAAAGCCTATTAAAAATAACGGAAACTTTAGCAAATTCTAAAAGTAATGGAAAGTGCGTTTTTAAAGGTGAAGGAGATTGTGAAGTATCTAATAAGATATCTACAATAGTTCCTATAATAGGTAATCGTGAAAGAATGGGGACATTACTTTTAGCAAGATTTGGAGAAGAATTTACAGATGATGATCTAGTATTAGCAGAACATAGCACGACAATTGTTGGAATGGAAATGCTAAGAGCTAAACAAGGTGAATTAGAAGAGAAGGCAAGAAAAAAAGCAGTTGTACAATTAGCAATTGGAACATTATCTTACTCTGAATTAGAGGCGGTAGAACATATATTCAATGAATTAGAAGGTAATGAAGGGTTATTAGTTGCATCTAAAATAGCAGATAAGGTAGGAATAACAAGAAGTGTTATTGTAAATGCATTAAGAAAATTTGAAAGTGCTGGAGTAATTGAATCAAGATCTTTAGGTATGAAGGGAACTCATATCAAGATTTTAAACGAAAAGTTAATAGATGAACTTAAAAAGATAAGATAATCCCAGAAGCTATACTTTTATGTATAGCTTTTTTGTGTATAAAATCTTAAAATTAAAAGTAGAAATTCATTAATATATATAGTTTTAAAATTTTTAAAATTCATAAAAATATATGTAAGTAGAGTTTTAAAATATTTTTATAAGTAAATATATAATAACAAATAAAATGAGTTTTATATTTTGAAAATAGGTAATAATAATAAAGAATATTTTTAATAAGAAAAACTTAAATAAATAAGTAAAATTCTATAATGTAATACAATAAAAAGATATTTTTATGACGGCAAAAAGAAAATATACAAAAAATATGTTGCTAGTGGATTAAGCTTGTGATATACTAACTTAGGTAAATAAATACACACATAACCTAATTTATAGAGTTGGTGCCCAAGTTTTGGGAATCTTTATAAGAATGAAGGTTGTGGAGGAAAAACCAGGAGGTAACAAAATGTCAGTAATATCAATGAAACAATTATTAGAAGCAGGCGTTCACTTTGGACACCAAACAAGAAGATGGAACCCTAAAATGGCTCCATATATATTCACAGAAAGAAACGGAAT
>JAFNXG010000119.1 GCA_017383505.1 Clostridium sp. | reverse complement strand
TTTAAATCAAGAGAATCAGCTAAAGGATCTGTATACCATTCTTTTGTAATTACATATCTATTATTATCTTTTTTTAAGTTTATATAATGACATGTGCCTAACTTAAAAAGATTTTCAACATTAGGTTCATCTTCATAACTATAAGAAAAATTTGTACATGCATAACAAATTATATTATATGTATCTTCTTTAAGTTTTTTTACTTTTGTTACTTTAATTATGGAGTTTATTTTAGTAAATGAAACAGATTGTTTTTCACACCAGTTACTAAAGTATTTCGCTTTAGTAACTTCACTTTCATAAGCATATTTACCAAACTTTCCATTAAGATCGTAAAATATTTTCAGTCCTTCACAATCATTAGTTAATATGGAAGAATTTCTATTTAAAAATAAATTTTCAATCAAGGGTTGAAACTGTTGTTTTAGTTCTTCGGAATTATTATCCTCATTAGAGGAAACTATATAGTCTTCAGATATAGTAGGAGTATAATATTTAGTTTTTTCTAATGCATTTATTGATAATTGGTTCAGACTTAAAATGATTAAAAGAAAAGAAGTTACTTTATATAAAATTGCGTTCAAATTATTCATTTGTATTACCCCTTATTTTTGTAGTTAATTATTATTCTATATAAGTCTTATTATAGTTTGTGCTAATAAGTTAAATTTTATATAAGATAAAGACATAAATTTTACTAAATAATAAAGTTACAATTCATAGAATAAATATATATTTCATAATATAAATAGATAGTATTTTTATTAGAGGGAAATATGTCAAGAAAGGATTTAGATAGTGTTTATGCAAATGCAAAGGTCGTTAACTTTGACCAAAATGATAAGATAGTTCTAATTTCCGATGTCCACAGAGGTGATGGAACATATTCAGATTCTTTTGTACACAATAGAAATATATATATTGCTGCATTAAAGTATTATTTAAAAAATGACTATGTTTATATAGAGGTTGGAGATGGAGATGAATTATGGAAGAATAGGAATTATAATGAAATAGCATATTTTTATAATGATATATATGAAATATTTAATGAGTTTAAAAATAAAATAAAGAATGGGAAGGACGAATGGATTCATTGTATTTACGGAAATCATGATTTTATAAAAAAGAAAAAAAACTTTAAAGAAAAACAAAAAAAATATTTAAAAAAAATAGATGATAATCATGGAGAGGAATTTATTAAATTTATAGATGGAATAGAATATCATGAGGGTATAAATTTAAGATATACACCATTACAAGAAGATATTTTAGTAACACATGGAGATCAATTAGATTTTTTTAATTATGAAGCTTGGAAAATAAATATGTTTTTAGTAAGGTATATATGGAGATTTTTAAGTGGGATAGCAGGTTTTAAAGATCAAACAGAATCTGCTAAAAGTAAAACTAAAAGAGGGCATGTAGATCGTAAGCTTGAAAATTGGGCAAAGGAAAATTTTAAGATGATTATTTGTGGGCACACACATAAGACTAGATTTCCTAAAAAGGATGAGCCTCCTTACTTTAATATTGGTTGTTGTGTTTATCCATCCTATATTACAGCAATTGAAATAGAAAATGGAAAAATTCAATTAGTAAAATGGAAAATTGATGTTAACGATGATGAAGGTAGTGAATTAATGAAGAAGCTGTGTAAGGAGAGGAGTAATAGATTTTTATGGGTAAATAAAGAAGTAATAGACGGTCCTAGTGATATTTCTCAACACTTATTAAGAGCTAAAGAAGTAAGAGACAGAGCAAGAAAGAGTTAAAGAAGAAAGAAATAGTATATTATTTTGATATAAATATAAATTTAAATTATAATATATGTATATCTAGAGAGGAGAAAGTGATGAGCAATTTAATAGGAAAAATAGCATTAGTTACGGGGGCATCCCGAGGAATTGGAAGTGCAATAGCAAAAGAGTTAGCGGTAAATGGAGCTAGCGTTATTATAAATTATTCTAAAGATGATGAGGGTGCAAATAAACTATTAAAAGAAATAGAGGATATTGGAGGATATGCTAAAATAATAAAGAAAAATATAGCATATAGAGAAAATTGTAAAGAGTTAATAAACGAAATAATTAATACTTTTGGTAAGATAGATATATTAGTTAATAATGCTGCAAGGTCAGAAATTGGACTTTTTATGGATATGAATGATGAAGAATTAGATAGTCTAATAAATATTAATTTATTAGCACCAATGTATTTATCAAAAGAAGCATTACAATATATGATATCAAAAGGTAATGGAAATATAGTTAATATTTCATCTATTTGGGGTGAAGCAGGTGCATCTTGCGAAGTAGCTTATTCTACTACAAAGGGAGGTATAAATACATTTACAAAAGCTCTGGCTAAAGAAGTTGCTCCTTTTGGAATAAGAGTAAATGCAATATCACCAGGAGTAATTGATACTAAAATGAACAATTTTCTAAGTGAAGAAGAAAAAAATCAATTAATAGATGAAATTCCAATGGGAAGATTTGGGGATATAAATGAAATTGCAAAAGCAGTTCTTTTTCTATGTAAAGACGAATGTAAGTATTTAACTGGTCAAATCATTAGAATAGACGGAGGATTCTTGTAATATATAAATCAAAAGTAAAAGCGGTGATTAATTATGATAAAGATAAAAATAGACAAGAATAAAGCTAATGAGCCTGTATTTAAGCTTAATTTTAAAAATCTTAATGAAAAGGAAAGTAGATTTTTAAAGAGAGCTTTAATAGAGGGAAAAGAAATAAAAGGCTTATATAAATATAACATTCCTTTAAGATATCTTTTACCAATTATAAAAAATTTAGATAAAGACAAT
>JAFNXG010000007.1 GCA_017383505.1 Clostridium sp. | reverse complement strand
CTATTAGAAATACGCTTATAGAAAGAAATTTAAGATTAGTTGTATATATAGCAAGAAAATTTGAAAATACAGGAGTAGGTGTTGAAGACTTAATTTCTGTTGGTACTATAGGATTAATTAAAGCTGTAAATACATTTAATCCAGAGAAGAAAATTAAATTAGCTACGTATGCATCAAGATGTATTGAAAATGAGATATTAATGTATTTAAGAAGAAATAGTAAGGTAAAGGCTGAAGTTTCTTTTTATGAGCCTCTTAATATAGATTGGGATGGGAATGAATTATTATTATCAGATATTTTAGGAACAGAAAATGATACGGTATATAATTTAATTGAAGATGAAGTTGACAAACAATTATTATTCTTAGCATTAAAAAATTTAAATGAAAGAGAAAAGGAAATAGTTAGGTTAAGATTTGGTCTATCTGGGTATTGTGAAAAGACCCAAAAGGAAGTAGCGGACATACTTGGAATATCTCAATCATATATTTCAAGATTAGAAAAGAAAATAATAAGCAGATTGAAAAAAGAAATTAATAAAATGATTTAGGTTGTCTTTAGTATAAAAGAATCCTCTAACGGAAATAATTTTAAATGCAGTATGTTATTACTTCTGAAGGAGTGATTAACTTTGATTATTAACAAAGTTGAGATTTGTGGAGTAAATACTTCCAAATTACCAGTGCTAAAGGAAAAGGAAAAAAGAGAACTCCTATTAAAAATGAGAGACGGAGACACAAACGCTAGAGAAACCTTTATTAAAGGAAATTTAAGATTAGTTTTAAGTGTTATTCAAAGATTTAATAATAGAGGAGAAAATGTAGATGATTTATTCCAGGTTGGATGTATAGGACTTATGAAATCCATTGATAATTTTGATTTATCGCAAAATGTTAAATTTTCTACATATGCAGTACCAATGATAATAGGAGAAATAAGAAGATACTTAAGAGATAATAACTCTATTAGAGTAAGTAGGTCTTTGAGAGATGTTGCATATAAGGCTTTACTTGTACGTGATAAGCTTATAAAAGAAAATAATAAAGAACCTACTGTATCTCAAATAGCTAAAGAATTAAATATACCAAGAGAAGAAGTTGTATTCGCTTTAGATGCAATTCAAGATCCTGTTTCTTTATTTGAACCAATTTATCATGATGGTGGAGATGCTATTTATGTAATGGATCAAATTAGTGATTCTAAGAATAGTGATGATAGTTGGCTTGAAAATATATCTATAAAAGAAGCTATGAAGAAGTTAAATGATAGGGAAAAATTAATCTTAACGTTAAGATTTTTTAATGGAAGAACTCAAATGGAAGTAGCTGATGAAATAGGAATATCTCAAGCTCAGGTTTCAAGATTAGAAAAAACAGCATTAAAGCATATGAGAAAATATGTATAGGACCCAAAGGGGTCCTTTTTTAATGTATAGGCATATAAATTTGTTTTAATAAAATTAAGATGATTATCATATAAATAATTATGGTGATTATTTATAGATAAAGGGATGGGATAATTATGAGTGAAGATTTAGTTTTATATTCTGCAAATGCTATAAGAAGCATGGAGGTTATAGATGTATCTACAGGAAGCAAGCTTGGATATATTAGAAATTTTAAAGTTGATTTATCTAGTAATAAAATAGTTTCATTATATTTACCTAGGGAATCTAAAGGATGGTTTGCAAAAGAAGATGACATAGAGATACCTTGGGAAAAAGTCATAAAAATAGGAGTTGATGTATTAATTGTTGATGCATCAGAAGTAGAGTTTAATATTAATACAAATTAGATATAGAATATGCTATAAAAAGATTGTATAATATAAGTATAACTATAGAGAAAGGCGTGATTTGCATGAAGTGTCCTTTTTGTTTTTTTGATTATAGTAAAGTTGTAGATTCAAGATCTACAGATGATAATACAACAATTAGAAGAAGAAGAGAATGTAGTAATTGTGGGAAAAGATATACTACATATGAAAAGATTGAGGATATTCCAATATTGGTAGTAAAAAGAGATTTAACTAGAGAGAATTTTAATAGAGAAAAAATCGTTAATGGACTTATTATTGCTTGTCAAAAAAGACCTATTTCTAGAAAGCAAATAGAAGATTTAGCTGAAGATATTGAAAGAAGTATTTCTAATAAGATGCTTACAGAGATTGAATCTAGTGCCATTGGAGAAATGGTTATGAGTAGATTAAAGTCTATGGACGAGGTGTCTTATGTAAGATTTGCATCTGTATATAGAGAGTTTAAAGATATTAATACGTTTTTAGATGAAATAAAAGGTTTAATAACTAGTAGAGAGAAGTAGGCTGCCATGTATAGGTAGTCTTTTTTGTTTGCTTAATCATTAATAGTTACTAATATAATACCTTCTGATATAATTGTTTTTATAATATTTAAAATCTAAGGTTAAAATTATGTTAAAAATTAATGGTATCAAATAGTAAAAGTATATATTAGATGGTAAAATACATTTAGGAAATTAGAGGTGGATTATGAAAAAATTAAATGTTAATGATTTTAAGATTTTTAAAGATTTTTGGATACTAGAAGGTGAAAAAGTTAACGTTGTATTTTCTAATGCGAAAATGGACAGAAGTTTTAATAGAAATACAGAAGAGGGTATAAATAATTTATTATCTCTTAAGGAAGAGTTTAAAACAGATGAAATCCAATATATAAAACAAATACATAGTGATAAAATATTTATCTATAATAGAGAAGAAAAAGATTTTATCGAAAATGAAGGAGATGCAATAGTTACTAATGAAAAATCAGTAATTATTGGAGCTTTCACTGCTGACTGTGTTCCTGTAATACTTGTTGATGAATCTACATCTACTATATCAGCAATACATAGTGGATGGAAAGGAACTTTTAATGATATAAGTATGAAAGCTGCTGAAAAAATGATTAATGAGTTTAAATGTGAGCCTAAAAATATAAAAGCATATATAGGGCCACATATAAGACAATGTTGTTATGAGGTTTCAGAAGAATTAAAGAGTAAGTTTATTGAAAAGTTTGATATTCCTAGTGAAGAACTTTTTAAAGATAGAAATTTAAATATGGAATTATGTATCGAAAAGGATTTAAAATCTGTAGGAATTAAAGATGAAAATATATATTCTTTTGATTTATGTACTCATTGTGAAAAAGAAAATAAGCTATTTTCTTATAGAGGAAGCAATGGAACATATGGAAGGTTATTTTCATTTTCATATATTAAATAATTATTGGGGTGGTACAAATGGCTAATGAAAAAATATTAGTAGTAGATGATGAAGAACATATAGCAGAGCTTATAAGCTATAATTTAATTAGTAATGGATACAAAGTTATTACAGCAAACAATGGAATTGATGCTATTAAGCTTGCAATTGAAGAAAAGCCAAGCATTATTTTATTAGATTTAATGATACCAGGAAAAGATGGGTATGACGTTTGTAAAGAAATAAGAAATTATAAAGAAATAAGAAATACGCCAATAATAATGCTTACAGCAAAGAGTGAAGAGGTAGATAAGATACTTGGATTAGAACTTGGAGCAGATGATTATATAACTAAGCCTTTTTCAGTAAGAGAATTACTTGCAAGAGTGAAAGCTGTATTAAGAAGATTTTCAATTATACAAGAAGATGATGGTACATTAGAGTTTGGAGATTTAACAGTAAATTTTGAGAAGAGAGAAATACTTGTTAAGGGAAATAAGTTAGAATTAACATTAAAAGAGTTCGAACTTCTTGAAATATTAATTAAGAATAGAGGAAAGATTTTAACTAGAGATACTTTATTAGATAGAATATGGGGATATGAATATATTGG
>JAFNXG010000118.1 GCA_017383505.1 Clostridium sp. | reverse complement strand
TGTTATGTTACAAAAAATAATGCTATAATGAATCTATATAGCAATAGGGGGAGATTAGTGTGATAAAACTTATAAAATATTTTTTTTACATGATATCTTTAAGAGTTAAAGGATTAAAGTATGAAAGAATAAAAAGAAAAGAAGGTATAGAAAAAGCAGTAGATTATGCCCATGAATGTATGTATGAATGGAGTAAGTTTACTGTAGATACTATAGGAATAGATATAGTTGTTAAAGGAAAAGAAAATATACCAGAAGAACCTTGTTTATTTATAGGTAATCATACAAGTATATTAGATATTCCAGTTATGGCTTGTGCAGTGGATAGAAAAATAGGATTCGTATCTAAAAAGGAAATTTTAAAAGTTCCAGTATTAGGATACTGGTTATTAAAAGCAAGATGTATTTCTTTAGATAGAGAAAACCCTAGAGATGCAGTAAGAATGATAAATGAAGGTGTAAAAAACTTAAAGGATGGTTACTCTATGGTAATATTCCCAGAGGGAACTAGAAGTAAAGATGGGAAACCACTTCCATTTAAAAAGGGGAGCGTTAAACTTGGGACTAAAGCTAAAGCTCCAATAGTGCCTGTAACAATAGATGCAGCATTCTTATCTTTTGAAAAAGATAAAAAGTTTAAACCATCAACTATTACAGTTACATTTGGTAAAGCAATAGATACTAAAAACTTAACTAAAGAAGAGGAAAAATCCTTAACTGACAATATAAGAGAAACAATAGTAAGTAATTTAAGAGATGAATTTAAAGCATAATAATATTTAAGTATTTTTATGGAGGAAATATGGATATTAAGTATGATAATAATGCAAAAATATTTAAAGCATTAAGTGATTCTAATAGATTACAAATAATTCATATATTATCATTTGGTGAGAAATGCGCTTGTAAATTATTACAGCATTTTAAATTTACACAGCCAACGTTATCACATCACATGAAAGTACTAATAGAATGTGGGTTAGTTGAAGTTAGAAAAGAAGGCACTTGGAACTATTACAGTTTAAATACAAAAAATTCAGCAGATTTAATGAGTTTTTTAGAAGAGATAATTTTAATAAAGAAAAATAAGTTAGATTTAGATGAGTATGATTGTAATTGTTAGGATTGGGTCTAAATAGTGTCTACATATTGAAATATAGTGTAATTTAAATGACAAATAGTAAAAATGGACTAAGATATAAATCAACTATAAATATATTTTAATAGTTGCAATATAATTTTAGTTTTGTATTTACTATTTGTTATTTTTATTAGTAAAATTTAATAATAATCAATTTATCAATAATATAAATTCCTTAATGTTTACAATAGAAGAATAAAAAGTTATATTAAATATAGATAAGTATCTATATTTAAAAAATGGAGGATAGTAGATGAAAAAAATTGATTTAACTCAAGGCAGGGTAATTAATGTTCTTACTGCACTAGCATTACCTATTATGGGAAGTTCATTACTACAATTTACATATAATATAATAGATATGTTATGGGTAGGTGGATTAGGTAGTAATGCTGTAGCAAGTATAGGATCATCTAGTTTTTTTATTGGACTAGGAAATTCTATTAGTTCATTAGTTGTTATAGGAACTGGAATAAAGGTTGCGCATGCTATTGGGAAAAATGATAATAATGAAGTTAAGGAATATATTAATTGTGGTATTGTTATGAATTTTTTTATAGCAGTAACATATGCACTAGTATTAATATTTTTAGGTAAGGGATTTATTTCATTTTTAAGCCTTAATAATCCTATAGTTGAAAGAGATTCATACTATTATTTAGCTATAAACGGACCTGTTTTATTTTTCTCATTCTTTAATTTCTTATATACAAGAATATTTAGTAGCTTTGGGAATAATAAAGATTCTTTAAAAATTAATGCTGTGGGAATGATATTAAATATAATTTTAGATCCAATATTTATATATGTTTTTAATTTAGGCGTATTAGGAGCTGCCATAGCAACTTTAGTAGCTAATATAGTTATGTTTATTTTATATAATGTAAAATCAAAAGGAATGTTATCTTATAACAAAAGTTTAGGCATACAAAAAGATAAAGTAATAGAAATTGCAAGATTAGGGTTTCCAATGGCGTTTCAAAGAGTATTATTTACACTTGTTAATATAGTGTTAGCTAAGATAATTGCTATATTTGGAACAGAGTCAATTGCAGCACAAAAAATAGGGTTGCAGATTGAATCAATAACATATATGGTTATAGGAGGATTAAATGGAGCAATAGCTAGTTTTACAGGACAAAATTATGGTGCTAAAAAATTTAATAGAATAAAAAGTGGTTATTATACAGCATTATTGATAGGAATTTGTTATTCAGTAATAATGTCAATTGTATTTATTATTTTTAAGGAACCAATTATAAAATTATTTATTAAAGAAGAAGCTACTATTATAATTGCTAGTGGATATTTACAGGCTGTTGCATTTTCACAAAGTTTTAGTACAATTGAAATGGTATCAAATGGATTCTTTACTGGGTTAGGAATGCCAAAGATACCAGCTACAATTAGTATAGTATTTACTATATTACGAATTCCAATGGCAATAATATTAATGAAACCACTTGGAGTTATAGGGATATGGTGGAGTATTGCAATTTCAAGTATTTTAAAAGGAAGCACTGCATATTTTATATATCTAGTAAAGGTGAGGAGAAACTACAAGGATGTTAAATAAAATAAAAAATATATTTACTAATAAAGAAATATTAAATGGTAATTTTGGGATAGAAAGAGAAACTTTAAGATTAGATAAAAATGGTTATTTAGCAAAGACTAATCATCCAATGGAGTTTGGAGATAAATTAGATAATCCATATATTACAACAGATTTTTCAGAAAGTCAGATTGAAGTTATAACTCCAGCATTTTCAAATATTAAAGAGTCATATGATTTTACAAGAGCATTATATGATATAGTTGCTATGGAGATTGGAGATGAGTATTTATGGCCACAATCAATGCCATGCATAATACCAGAAGATAAAGAGATTCCAGTGGCAAAGTTCTCAGAAGAAAGTAAAGAAGCGCAAGAGTATAGAGAAAGCTTATTACGTAAGTATGGAGGGAAAAAACAACTTATATCAGGAATTCATTATAATTTCTCTTTTGATGAATACATAATTGAAAAATTATATAAGGAAGAAAACAGTACATTATCTTATAAGGAATTTAAAGATAATATATATTTAAAAGTTGCTAGAAACTACTTAAGATATAGATGGCTTATAATATATCTTTTAGGGGCTTCCCCAATATTACATAGAAGTTTTGTTGAAGGATGTGCGTGTGAATTAGATAAGGTTTCAGAAGATGCATATACTAGTCAGGGAGCACTATCACATAGAAATGGTAAATGTGGATATAAAAATAAAGTAGATTTATATCCAAGTTATGAAAGTGTAGATAGTTATTTAGAGTGTATAAATAGATATATTTCTGATGAAATAATAGAAAGCCATAAAGAGTTATATAGTCAAGTAAGATTAAAACCTTCAGATACACAAAACTTTAAAGAATCACTATCTAAGGATGGAATAAAATATTTAGAATATAGAAGTATTGATATTAATCCTTTTGAAAAGGGTGGAATAAGCTTAGAGGACTTAAAGTTCTTACAAATATTTAATATCTACTTATTAACTAAAGCTGAAAGTAATTATGAAAAATGGCAAGAAGAAGCTTTAGAAAATCAGCAATTAATATCAATGTATGGAATTAATAATGTAGAATTAAAAAATGATGGTAAGTTAATTAGTAGAATAGATCTTGGGTTAACTATACTTAATGAAGTTATGAATGTTAACAATACTCTTGATTTAGGTTTTCAAGATATAATTAATAATATGATTAATAAGGTTAAAGATAGCAAAGAGACTTATTCATATAAAATAACAGAAAAAATAAAAAAAGAAGGATATATTAATACATTCTTAAGCTTAGCTAAGAAGTATAAAGAATCTGCTTATAATAATAGATTTAAGTTAGAAGGTTATGAGGATTTAGAATTATCTACTCAAATTTTAATGAAGGAGTCTATTAAAAGAGGAATTACTGTAAATATAGTAGATAGAAGTGAAAACTTTATATCTCTTAAAAAGGGAGATAAGTTAGAGTATGTAAAACAAGCTACAAAGACTTCTAAAGATACTTATATTTCTGTATTAGTTATGGAAAATAAAACAGTAACTAAAAAGGTTCTAGCTGAAAAATCTGTTAGAGTTCCAAGAGGAGAAGAGTTTAACAGTATAGAAGAGGCAAAAATAAAAGCAGAAAAATATATAGGTGCTCCTATAGTAATTAAGCCTAAGAGTACAAACTTTGGAATAGGAATTAATATATTCCCAGATGGAGCAGAGCTAGAAGATATAATCAGAGCTTTTGAAATAGCATTTAAAAATGATAATACAGTGCTTATAGAGGAATTTATAAAGGGTAAAGAGTATAGATTTTTAGTAATTAATGATGAAGTAGTAGGAATATTACATAGAGTTCCTGCTAATGTTATTGGTGATGGTAAAAAATCAATAAAAGAGTTAGTAGAAGTTAAAAATCAAGATCCTTTACGTGGTAAGGGCTATGTTACACCTTTAGAGAAGATAAGATTAGAGGAAAATGCAGAGCTATTCTTAAAACAACAAGGGAAAAATATTGATTATATACCTAAAAAGGATGAAATAGTGTACTTAAGAGAAAATTCTAATATTAGTACTGGTGGAGATAGTATTGACTATACAGATGATATTCCACAAAAATTTAAAGATATTGCAGTAAATGCAGCAAAAGCAGCTGGAGCTAAGATTTGCGGAGTTGATATGATGCTTGAGGATTATAGAGATGAAAATACTAATTATGCAATAATAGAATTAAACTTTAATCCAGCAATACACATACATTCATATCCTTATAAGGGAAAAGAGAGAAAAATTGCAACTCATGTTTTAAAATTGCTAGAATTAGTTTAAAGTTTTTAAGTACTAAATAAGTAGTTAAAAAATAAGAATTGAATAAAATTTAAATTAGATGATTAAAGATTAAGCTTATATAGAGGTTTAATCTTTAATCATCTTTATATGGCTATAAGTTGAAAAAAAGTTTTATATTGTTTATAATTATTTTAAATATAAAAAAAGTTAAATGAATATAGATAATAAAAATTATATGTATTTATTTAAGTTGTTTTATAATTATGTATTATTATATTTAAATAAGCTTAGCAACATTCTACAATAGATAGGATTAACATAATCAGATGTTAAGTATTGTAAATGCAATGTTAAGTAAGTGAATTTATAATAGAAGTTAGTTTAGTTATAAAAATTGAACAGATTGAATTATAAAAAAATATTTAATTATAAATGAGTTGATTTAAAACAACTTTTGTTTTTGTGCAAAGAAATAGATTAATAAAAATAATATGGAGGATTCTAATGGAAAGTAAAAAGAAGATAAAAGTTATACCATTAGGTGGACTTGGTGAAGTAGGTAAAAATATAACGGTTATAGAGTATGGAGAGGAAATTATAGTAGTAGACTGTGGAATGACTTTTCCAGATTCGGAAATGTATGGAATAGATGTTGTTATTCCAGATGTATCATATTTAGTAAAGAATAAAGAAAGAATAAAGGGATTCTTCATAACTCATGGGCATGAAGATCATATAGGGGCAATACCATACATATTAAAGCAAGTTAATGCTCCCATTTATGCTACTAAGTTAACAATAGGATTAATTGAAAATAAATTAGAAGAGCACAAGATGCTTGATATAGTAGATTTAAATGTTGTTGAAGCAGGAGATACAATACCTCTAGAAAAAGTAAAAGTTGAATTTATAAGAACTAACCATAGTATTGCAGATAGTTGTGCTTTAGCAATTCATACACCATTAGGAATTGTAGTACATACTGGAGATATTAAAGTAGACTTTACTCCTGTAGATGGAAAGGTTATAGATTTACAGAGATTAGCAAAGATTGGAAAACAGGGTGTATTATTACTTATGGCAGATAGTACTAATGCATGTCATCCAGGATACACAATGTCAGAGAAAACTGTTGGAGAAACGTTAGATAATTTATTTGGAAAAGGTAAAGGAAGAATAATAGTTGCTACATTTGCATCAAATATTCATAGATTACAACAAATAATAAATTCATCTATAAAATATGGTAGAAAAGTTGCTTTTAGTGGAAGAAGTATGGAGAAAATATCAGATGTGGCAGCTAAATTAGGATATTTAGACATACCAGAAGGATTATTAATTGATTTAAAGGATTTAAAATTATATAACAGTAATCAAATAACAATTGTAACAACAGGAAGTCAAGGAGAGCCTATGTCAGCTCTTACTAGAATTGCATCATCTACACATAAAAATATTCAAATAGAAAAAGATGATATGATAATAATATCAGCTAATCCAATTCCGGGAAATGAAAAGGCTGTTTCAAGAGTAATAAATGATTTAACACAAAAAGGTGCTCAAGTTATTTATAAATCAATTGAAGAGATACATGTATCAGGTCATGCATGTGAACAAGAATTAAAATTATTACAGTCAATTTTAAAACCTAAATACTTTGTTCCAGTACATGGTGAATACAAACATTTAAGAAAACACATACTAATAGCAGAAGAAGTTGGCTTAGAGAAAGGAAAATCATTTATTTTAGAAAATGGTGAAGTATTAAGTGTAAACAGAAAATCAGCTTGCATATCTGGGAAAGTTCAGGCAGGAAATGTTTTAGTTGATGGTAGTGGAATTGGTGATGTAGGTAATATAGTTCTAAGAGATAGAAAGAACTTATCACAAGATGGAATTATAAATATAATTGTAGCAATAGAAAGAGAGTCACATTCTGTAGTATCAGGACCAGATATAATAACAAGAGGATTTATATATGTAAGAGAATCTGAGGAACTAGTAAAGAATATAAAAGATATAGCTTACGAAAGTATACAAAATTCATTAGATAAAAATATATTTAAATGGTCAGAAATAAAGAATAATATTAGAAATGATGTTGGGTTATTTATATATAGTAAGACTAAAAGAAAACCTATAATTGTACCGATTATTATGGAGGTTTAATTTAGTATAACTACAAAGGAAGAATAAATATGGAAGAATACAAAAGAGAATGGACTAGGAATATAAAAACAGAATTGATATCAGGGATTGTAGTTTGTATGGCATTAATACCAGAAGCAATAGGCTTTACAATAGTAGCTGGTGTAGATCCTATGGTAGGAGTATATTCTTGTTTCTGTATGTCAGTAATAATATCTATTTTTGGTGGGAGAACAGGGATGATCTCAGCAGCAGCAGGATCAATGGCTTTTGTATTAGCTAGCCTAGTAAGAGATTATGGAGTAGAGTATATGCTACTTGCAACTATTCTTACTGGGGTATTCCAATTAATATTTGGATATTTAAAAATAGGAAATTTACTAAAGTTTATTCCTAAACCTGTAATGGTTGGGTTTGTTAATGCTTTGGGAATAATGATGTTAAAAGCACAGTTACCACATTTTAAAGGCTCATTTATACTAATTGTATTAGCTATTATAGGTATTGCAATAATATATTTATTTCCAAGGATAACTAAAAAGATTCCATCACCTATAGTTGCCATAGTTGTTATAACTGCAATTGTTATAATAGCTAAAGTTAATGTTGAAACATTAGGTGATATGGGAAAAATAACTCAAGATTTACCTAAGTTTGCCTTTCCTAAAGTACCTTTAAATTTAGAAACATTAAAAATAGTACTACCATATTCCTTATCACTTTCTATAGTTGGATTAGTAGAATCACTATTAACAGCTCAATTAGTAGATGAAGAAACTGATACAAAAAGTAATAAAAATAAGGAATGTGTAGGGCAAGGATTAGCAAATATAGTTACAGGATTTTTTGGTGGAATTGCAGGGTGTGGAATGATAGGTCAGACTGTAGTTAATATGGAATATGGTGGTAGAGGAAGACTATCAACATTTACAGCAGGAACATCAATGCTTATTTTTATAATAGTATTTAATAAGATATTTGTTAGAATACCAGTAGTTGCATTAGCAGCAGTTATGGTTGTAGTAGCAATTACAACATTTAATTGGCATTCTATTAGAATAATAAAGAAAGTTCCTATACAAGATACTATAGTAATGATTTCAACTGTTATAGTTGTTTTATTAACTCATAATTTAGCTTATGGAGTTATTTTAGGAATAATTTTAAGCTCTATTTTCTTTGTAGCTAAAATATCTAATGTAGAAGTAGTAAAAGTAAGAGATGATAACAAAGTAGAGTACTTTGCAAAAGGATCATTATTCTTTGCGTCTACCACTAGTTTTATAAATAAATTTGACTATCATGAAAATATACAAGAAGTTAATATTAATATATCAGATATGAACGTATATGACGAGTCAGCGGTAGATGCAATTGATAAAGTAATTTCTAGATTTAAGAAAAATGGTTTAAAGGTTAAATTAATAGGAGTTACAGAAAAGAATAAACCAATAATAGAAAAGTTATCTGAGTATAATAAAGATATATAATTTTTATAAAGATATAAGAAAGATAACAGATAGTTATAAAATTATCTGTTATCTATTTTTTTATTATTAATTAAACTTCTATTTTTATTTTACAATTATTTTTGCTTAATTTATAAGTAAATATATTACCTATAATTTTAATAGGTTTATATGTTGAAGAAGTTGAGAGACAAAGTAGGTCTTTAAAATCATCATTAACCATATTATCCTTTTGAGCTCTAATTTCTAGTGCTTTATTAAATAATTGTTTTGTAAAAAAGCAACCATCTTCAAATATTATTTCTGCAGTTTTTTTATAAGTAAAGCTATTTTCTTGATAAGTTATAACATCACCTTCATATATTTCGCGACCAGAAGAATCATAAATTCCAGTAGGCATCAAAAGTCTAGCATCATTAAATGAAATTATATCTTCTTCTTCTTTATCTTTGTCAAAGTAATAAAAAGCTTCTTCCATGTAATCTATTCTAGTTACTTTAAAGCATTTATTTAAAACTTTATTGTATATTTTAAATGTAAAAATTTTATTCATACAAACACTCCAATCTACAAACTAGGAATAATTAATTAACATATATTATATTATAACAAAATGGAAAATATTTGAAAATATATTTATTTTAAATTACATAATATTTATTAAAGAATCATAAATATAAGTATGTATATAAATAGTTATAGGGTGGTGATAAGAATGTTTACTATAGATGAAATAAAAAAGATAAAATATTCTTATGAGTTATTTGGCGAAGATATAGAAGAAATTAAAAGTAAATATGTTGAACTTATGAAGGAATATCATCCAGATTTACATGGACAAAAGGCAGAATATATAGAAGCTAGTGAAAAAATAAATAAGTTATATAAACAGGCTGAAGAAGATATTAATAATGGAATATGGGAGGGACCAGGATTTATAAGTTTAAAGTGTATTGACGGTAGTTATAAACAAATTAAATATAAAATTAGCCATAAATTTGAATTGGGAGAGATGTATATAGGGGATAAAATAATTTTATATCTAATTAATAATAAATATGAAAAATTAGTATTTAATGCAATAGATAAATTAAAGAATATTAAATATAGTAATTATGATATGGAAATGGAGTTTAAAAAGTGTATACCCAATATACAATCAAGCTTTAAAACTATAACAGGCGAAGTTGGAGTAATACTCGAAAAGGAAGAAGATTTAATCTTACTAAGAGATTTATTAGATTACTATAATGGTAAATTAACAGTAGATATAGTAAGATTAGTTTTAAACTCATTATATAATATTGAGTGTTTTATTAAATTTAATGGATTAATTCATAATGGAATAAGTATTGATAATTATTTTATTTCAATAAAGAATAATTATGGAGCATTATTGGGGGGCTGGTGGTATTCTATAGAGGATAAAGGAAATATAAAATCTAGTATAGATTTAGATGCCATTAGAATATTAGGCAGAAAAATTTTAGGTGATGAATCAGGAGATATACTATTTAGTAGTAATAGCATGCCAAAAGATTTAGCAAGATGGTTAATGAAGCCTTCAGATGAAAATCCATTTGAGGAATATTGTAAATGGAATAATTTATATGCAATTATAAAGGATATAAAATATAAAAAGGATACAATTGATAATGATGATTTATATAATTCCATAGAAAAGAACTAGATTGTAATTTACAATCTAGTTTTTAATTTCAGTAAGATGCTTCCAATATCTTTTAGGCATATGTTGGGTTCTTAGTCTAAGGTTTTCACGTTCTTTAATATTTACTGAATTATAAAATGTTTTCCAAAGCTCTTCAAAATTAGTATCTGAATTAAGGTTAGAAAATAAATAACCTTCATCATTAGATAAATCTGAAATTATTGCATCCTTTTTATTATACATAATAGCTTTTTCTCTCTTTAAATCATGAATAATGAAGTTCTGATTAGAAAATCTTACTGCAAAGTGATTAAGTATAATAGGTAAAATATTATAAACGGGTTCTATTTGAGCATAAAAGCTTAAAGGTGCAATTTCCTTAAAACGTACAAAACCAGTAAATCTATGAGCTTCTGCAGATATTCTTCTATAGTATTTATCTACTAATATTATTATGTCATTATTTTTAGCAAGATTTATACTAGGTCCAAATTTATAACATAACCTTAAGTAGTTTAATATTAAGTCTTCAACATCATCAATTTCAGTAAGATATAAATAGTATATAGTTTTTAAAACTCTTCCGTTTAACTTTTCTAATATACTATTATATACTCTTTCAAATTTATCATTTTCAGTAGTTACTTCTTTTATCTCATTTAATAAAGAGGGAATATGATTTTTTAACTTTTTTATTGTACACTCAGTTTTAATAGAGTAGGCATAAAAAATAGCTGTAAATAATCCTTCTAAAGTACCATCATATAAAAATTCAATCATAATTATATTTCTCCTGTATAAGAAGTATTTTTATCATTTAGTAGAAATAGCTTTTTATCTCCTAATAAATTAGTATCTTTTATTTTATTATCAAAAAAGCTTATTTGCTCTGAGCCATCATCTACTATATTTAAATCTATTTTTGGAGTAAGAACTTTTTTAATTTTTTCATCATCTAGTGGAACTGAACCAAAGTATTTACCAGAACAAGTAATGAAATATTGAGCTCTTTTTAAGA
>JAFNXG010000117.1 GCA_017383505.1 Clostridium sp. | reverse complement strand
TTGCTGAGGAACAAAGTGGATTTATAGCAGGTGTTGCATCTGCAGTTCAATTACAAAGTGGTGATTTTGGATTTATAGGTGGAATGGAAATACCATCAGTTAAAAAGTTTAATTATGGATTCCAACAAGGTGTAGCTTATGCTAATGAACACTACGGAACAGATGTTACTTTAAAAGCTGAAAACATAGTTTACTCAGGTTCATTTGAGGATACTGCCCTAGGTCAACAGTTATCAGCTAAAATGTATGATAGAGGAGTTAAGGCAATATTTACTGCTGCTGCAGGTGTTAATATAGGTGTTATTACAGAAGCTAAATCAAGAGTTATTAATGGTGAAGAGGCATGGGTTATAGGTGTTGATTCTGACCAATATGATGATGGAATATATGAAGATAATAAATCAGTAGTATTAACTTCAGCTATTAAAAAGATTGATGAAACTGCTTATCAGATAATAGAAGATGAAATAAATGGTGAATTCAAAGGTGGACAAGTTTTAAGATTTGATATTAAAAATGATGCAGTTGGTATTCCAAGTGAAAATCCAAACTTAAGTGAAGATACAATCGCAAAAGTTAATGAAGTTATAAATTCTATGAAGTCAGGTGAAATAGAAGTTAAAAGTGAAATATAGTATTAATGTAAATTTAGGACTATGCTAATTATATTAGCATAGTCTTTTTAGATTATTATGAAAAATATAATGTAAAAAAATAGATAAATAGTATTGACAATAGAAAAAAATTTAAATATAATGAAAACACGAACAATGAGATGACTCATATAGGTTCTGAATATGGCAGGACGTTTCTACCGGAAACCTTTAATTTCCGACTATGAGTGGAATTGATATATATTATTCTATACGAATTATTATAGGATTAGATGTATTAATTTTCACTTTGAAAATTAATACATCTTTTTTTATTCCAGTTATATGAGTTTATTCAATAGTATTTTGGAGGGATGTACAGATGAAGAAAAAAATTATTACACTAGTACTTTCAGCACTAGTAGCAACAGGATTAGTTGGTTGTGGAAGCAACAGTAATTCATCAAATTCAGGAGAAGCAACATTAAAAGTTGGTATGGTTACTGACTCAGGAACAATTGATGATAAATCATTTAACCAAGGGACTTGGGAAGGGATAATAGAAGCAGAAGAGAATCTTGGGATTGAAAAAAATTATTTAAAACCTTCTGGAGAAACAGAAGCTGAATATTTAACAGAAATACAAAATCTTTATGATGCAGGATATAAATTTATAGTAGCACCAGGATTTAAACTTGAATCAACTATATATAAGGCGCAAGAGAAATATGAAGATGCAAAATTTGTATTAATCGATGGAGAGCCAAATGACGGTAATGGTAATTACTCTGTAGCAGATAATACAGTTGCAATACAATTTGCTGAACATGAAGGTGGATTTGCAGCAGGTGTTGCAGCTGCGATTGAATTACAAACTGGTGATTTTGGATTTATAGGTGGTATGGAATCATCAGCAGTTAAAAAATTTAACTATGGATTCCAACAAGGTGTAGCTTATGCAAATGAAAAACTTGGAACAAATGTTAGCTTAAAAGCTGAAAATATTGTTTATTCAGGTTCATTTACTGATTTAGCTTTAGGTCAACAAATAGCAGCTCAAATGTATGATAGAGGTGTTAAAGTAATATTTGCTGCAGCTGGTGGAACTGGTATGGGTGCTATAACAGAAGCTAAAACAAGAGCTGTTAATGGTCAAGAGGCATGGGTTATAGGTGTTGACTGCGACCAATATGCTGATGGTATTTATGAAGGAGATAAATCTGTAATATTAACTTCAGCTGTTAAGAAAGTAAATGAAGCATCTTATGATATGATAGAAGCTGAATTAAATAATGAATTCCCAGGTGGCCAATCATTAGTATTTAATGCTAAAAATGACGCAATAGGTATTCCAAAAGAGAATCCAAACTTAAGTGATGAAACAGTAGCTAAAGTTAACGAAGTATTAGAAGCTATTAAGAATGGGGAAATAGAAGTTAAAAGCGAACTATAAAATTAATATAATTTAAGGGTCTGTATCAGATCGAATTAATATATTCGGTCTGAATACAGACTCATTTTTTATTGTATAAAAGTTAATATATTGATTTTAGTGAATATTTATAGGATTCTATTTATTGCTTTATATGTATAGAGTTGTTTTTAATGTTGATATCTTTTGTAAGCAGATTGTATGAAAAACCATAAATCGAAATAGAATTATTCTTTTCTTAGTATAGAAAAAATTATTTTTAGATACTGTGCGAAATATTGTATAAAATAGTATTGACAATAGAAAAAAATTTAAATATAATTAAAAAAACGAATGATGAGATAACTCATATAGATTCTGAATATGGCAGGATGTTTCTACCGGAGACCTTTAATTTCCGACTATGAGTGAATTTTATATATATTATTATATACGAATTATTACAGGTTTAAGATATATTAATTTTCACTTTGGAAATTAATATATCTTTTTTTATTCCAGATATGTGAGTTTATTAGAAAATATGATTGTTTTAGGGGGAAATTTTTATGAAAAAGAAATTTTTAGCATTAGCACTTTCGGCACTAATGGTAACAGGATTAGTTGGATGTGGAAGTAGCGACAACTCAGGAAATTCTGGAGAAGGAACATTAAAAGTTGGTATGGTTACTGATTCAGGAACAATTGATGATAAGTCATTTAACCAAGGAACTTGGGATGGGATTATAGAAGCTGGAGAAAAGCTTGGGATTGACAAGAATTATATGCAACCAGCAGGAGAAACAGAAGCTGATTATTTAACAGAAATTCAAAATCTTTACGATGCAGGATATAAATTTATAATAACGCCAGGGTTTAAGTTTGAAACTGCAATATATAATGCACAAGAAAAATATACTGATGCAAAATTTATTATACTTGATGGTTCTCCAAATGATGGAAAAGATAACTATGTTGTAGCAAACAATACAGTTGCTATATATTTTGCTGAAGAGCAAGGTGGATTTGCAGCAGGTGTTGCAGCAGCAGTTGAATTACAAACTGGTGATTTAGGATTTATAGGTGGAATGGAATTACCAGCTGTACAAAAGTTTAATTATGGATTCCAACAAGGTATAGCTTATGCAAATGAGAAATATGGAACAAATGTTACAATAAAAGAAGAAAATATTGTTTATTCAGGATCATTCTCTGATACAGCTTTAGGACAACAGTTAGCAGCTCAAATGTATGATAGAGGAGTTAAGGCTATATTTGCAGCAGCAGGTGGAGTTGGTACTGGAGTTATAACAGAAGCTAAAACAAGAGTTGTTAATGGTGAAGAAGTATGGGTTATAGGTGTTGATTCAGACCAATATGCTGATGGTATTTATGAAGGTGATAAATCTATAATTTTAACTTCAGCTATTAAGAAGATTAATGAAGCTGCTTATCAAATGATAGAGGCTGAATTAAATGATAAGTTCCCAGGTGGACAAACATTAAAATTTGATGCAACTAATGATGGTATTGGTATACCAGCAGAAAATCCAAACTTAAGTGATGAAACAGTTGCTAAAGTTAATGAAGTGTTAGAAGCTATTAAAAATGGAGAAATAGAAGTTAAAACTGAATTATAAGATTTAAAAAAATAGGGCTATGCTAAAGTAATTTACATAGCCATTTTATGTATATAAGTATAGAATAAATATTAAAATAGTATATACTATTTTAAATAATTATTTTAAAAAAATAAATTAGTTAGCTAAAATATTATAGTATAAAAACTAAATAGCTTTCGGATAAAATAACCAAAATATCAAAAAGAAACATAAAAACCAATGATATGGTATTAAAAAATATAAGTATATTAAGTTAATTTTAATAAAACTATACCAATACAACTAATATGCTATACTAATTGTAAAAAAGCTTGAAAAAAATGTTGAAAATACGAATTGTTTTAATTATACTTATATTGAGATTCGTACATAATTATGAATTATTATGTAAGTACATTAAGTTATAATTCGTATACATTGGCAATGTATATTAAAAAAATTATTTAATAGGAGGATGTCCATGGAATATGTAGTAGAGATGCTGAATATCCGTAAAGAATTTCCTGGAATAGTAGCAAATGATAATATTACTCTTCAGCTTAAAGAAGGTGAAATTCATGCTCTTTTAGGAGAAAATGGTGCTGGTAAATCAACATTAATGGGAATGTTATTTGGTAT
>JAFNXG010000116.1 GCA_017383505.1 Clostridium sp. | reverse complement strand
GATGGCGTAGAGGAAACACTCCTTCCCATTCCGAACAGGAAAGTTAAGCTCTACAGCGTCGATGGTACTGCACGGGTGACTGTGTGGGAGAGTAGAACGTTGCCAGGTAAAGCACTTAGCTTAAAGCTAAGTGCTTTTTTTATATAGAATTTAAGTTTTGATTTAGTAGAATTTAATTTATTATAATTTGCACAAAATAAAAAGATACTTCTAATTTCAGAAGTATCTTTTTTTATCTTATTTTAAAAAGATAATATAAATTATTAAATTTAGCTTTTAAATGTTAATTTATATATACAAAAATAAATATAAAAAGATATAAAGTGACAAAATAAAACAATATTAAATAAAAATAAAAATAAGCTAGTAATATTTATTATATTAAATGTCGGTTAAAAGAAGTTGAACAATATAAAAGCTTGATGGTAGAATTATAAAATGATGGTATAATTATAAAATGATGGTATAATTATAAAATTAAGAAATAATTAAGAAATTACAATAATATAAAAGATACCAAGGGGGATTCACATGAGAGGAGAAACTGGAACAGTTATTAAAAAGGATAATATAAAAACTATAGAGGATATACAATCAATAAGTAAGAAGATTGATAACAATAATTCTAGTGAAAAAAAAGATAAATGTATTAAGAAAAAAGTTAAATGTGAATTAAGTGTTGAAAATATTTCTTTATTCCATGAAGGTAAGCACTATGAAGCATATGGATTTATGGGAGCACATGTTATTACTGAAAAAAGGAAGAAAGGTGTTAGATTTACTACATGGGCACCTAGAGCTAAAAATGTATATGTAGTAGGAGATTTTTCTAACTTTGAAGTAAGAGAAGAATACAGAATGGAAAGAGTATCAGATGCTGGCTTATGGAGTATATTTATAGAAGGAATAAAGCCAGGAGAAAAATATAAGTATTCGGTAGAAAATCACTATGGATATCATAACTATAAAGCAGATCCATATGCTTTTGAGTCAGAAAAGAGACCTAATACAGCATCAATAGTTAGTGAAAATATTAAATATAAATGGAACGATAGAAGTTGGATGATGAAGAGAAAAAGATTCAACATGTACGAAAGTCCTATTAATATTTATGAGATGCATTTAGGATCTTGGAAGACAAATAACGGAGAATTTTTAACATATAAACAAATAGCTGAAGAATTACCACAATATTTATCAGATATGGGATATACTCACGTTGAAATATTACCAATAATAGAGCATCCATTAGATGCATCTTGGGGATATCAAGGTGTAGGATATTATTCTGCGACTAGTAGATATGGAAATGCAAATGATTTTAAGTATTTAATAGATAAACTGCATATGGCTGGTATTGGAGTAATATTAGACTGGGTACCAAGTCACTTCTGTAAAGATGCTCATGGATTATATATGTTTGATGGTACTCCAACTTACGAATATGAAGAAGAGTGGAAAAGAGATAACAAAGGATGGGGAACATTTAATTTTGATTTAGGAAGACCAGAAGTAAAAAGCTTTTTAATATCAAATCTATTCTATTGGATAAAGGAATTTCATATAGATGGTATTAGAAATGATGCTGTATCGAATATGTTATATCTTAACTATGGTAGAAGTGAAGGAGAATGGAGACCTAATATTTATGGTGGAGAAGGGAATTTAGAAGCAATACAATTTATAAAGGATTATAATAGTGCTATTCATAGTGAATTCCCTACTGTAATGACAATCGCTGAAGAGTCTACAGCATGGCCTAAAATATCTAAACCAATAGAAGAAGGCGGTTTAGGATTTAATTTTAAATGGAATATGGGATGGATGAATGATACTTTAAAATATATTAAAGAAGACCCAGTAAACAGAAAATACCACCATCATAAGCTTACATTCTCTATGGCGTATCATTATTCAGAAAACTTTGTATTATCAATATCACATGATGAGGTTGTACATGGTAAGGGATCTCTTGTAAATAAAATGTGGGGAGATTATTGGAATAAGTTTGCTGGGGTAAGAGTATATTTAGCTCATATGATGGGGCACCCTGGAAAGAAATTAATGTTTATGGGAGCTGAATTTGCTCAATTTATAGAGTGGAGAGAATATGAACAATTAGAATGGCATCTACCAGCATATCATGAAATGCATAGAAAGACACAAAAATTCTTCAAGGATATGAATCATTACTATAAAGAAAATAAAGCTTTATGGGAAGGGGATTATAGACAAGAAGGATATCAATGGATTGATGCAGATAATTGTAATGACAGTATATACTCATTTATAAGAAGAGATATTAAAAATGAAGAATGTTTAATATTTATATGTAATTATACACCTGTAGTTAGATATGATTTTAGAATTGGAGTTCCATTATTAGCAGAATACGTAGAAGATTTTAATACAGATAATGAAATCTATGGTGGTTCAGGACAAGTTATGGCTCAAGAACTAGTAGCTGAAGAAATTGCATGGAACAATCAACCATATTCAATAAAAATAAAAGTTCCACCAATGGCGGCTATTATTTTAAAAGTAAAAAATAAATCTAAATAGGGAGTGTGAATAGATGAAAGTATTGTTTGCAGCATCAGAAGCGCATCCATTTATTAAAACAGGGGGATTAGGTGATGTAATGGGAGCATTACCTAAGAGTTTAATAAACTTAGATATAGATGCTAGAGTAGTAATACCAAAGTATAAAAATATAAAAGATGAATTAAAGCAGAAGTTACAATTTGTAAAATGGTTTACTGTTTCGGTTGGATGGAGAAATCAATACTGTGGTGTTTTTCAATATGATTATGATGGAGTAATTTATTATTTTATAGATAATGAATATTACTTTAATAGAGATGGATTATATGGATATTTTGATGATGGAGAGAGATTTGCATTTTTCAATAGAGCTGTTTTAGAATTAATAAAAGAAATTGATTGGCAACCAGATTTAATAAATTGTAATGATTGGCAAACAGGGATGATACCAGTATTACTTAACTTAGAATATAAAAAAGATTTATTTTATTCAAAGATAAGAACAATATTCTCAATTCACAATTTACTTTTTAAAGGTAGTTTTTCACCTAATATATTACCAGAGCTATTTGGATACGATTATATGCCATTAGCAAATGGAAGTGTAGAATTAGATGGAGCAGTAAGTTTCTTAAAAGGTGGATTAAATTACTGTGATCAAATTACAACTGTTAGTAATACTTATGCAGAAGAAATAAAAACACCACAATATGGTGAAGGATTAGATGGACTCCTTAGATGTAGAAGTTATTATTTAATGGGAATAGTTAATGGAATAGATTATGAAGAATTTAATCCACAAGAAGATAAGTTTATATTTAAAAACTTTGATTTAGAAACTATAGAAGATAAGGTTAAAAATAAGTTAGCACTTCAAAAGGAATTAGGTTTACCACAAAAGGAAAACACTCCTATGATAGGATTAATATCTAGATTAACTCATCAAAAAGGATGTGATTTGATAGTTAATATAATAGATAGATTACTTCAAAGAGATATACAGCTTGTTATTTTAGGAACAGGTGATTATTGGTATGAAGAAACATTTAAAAACTTACAATATAGATATCCAGATAAAGTTTCAGCAAATATTAAGTTCGATAACACATTAGCACATAAAATATATGCTGCAACAGATATGTTCTTAATGCCATCACTATTTGAACCATGCGGATTGGGTCAATTAATAGCATTAAGATATGGGTCAATTCCTATTGTAAGAGAAACAGGAGGATTAAAAGACACAATAACTCCTTATAACAAATATAATGGAAAAGGTAATGGATTTGGATTTAAAAACTTTAACTCAAATGAATTGATGCAAATAGTGGAATATGCATTAACGATCTACAATGATGAAAAAGCTTGGAATAACATAATAAGACAAGCTATGAATTCAGATAACAGCTGGGAAAAATCAGCAATGCAATATAAGTTGTTATATGAAGGAGTAATTAATAGACCTTAATGGATATAAGCTATTAGGAGGTAGATATATGCTATCAATTGATAAGAATTCATTCAAAAGAGATTATAACAACAAATTCGTTCAACTACATGGGAAGGAATTAAAAGAGGGAAATAATCAACAAAAATATGAAGCATTGGGAAGTTTGGTTAGAGATTATGTAATTAGTACATGGATGGAAACTAATAAAAAGTATAATCAAACCGGAGAAAAACAAGTATACTATTTCTCAATGGAATTCTTATTAGGAAGACTATTAGGCGATTTTCTTTTAAATTTAGGAATAAGGGATATTTGTAAAGAAGCCTTAAGAGAGTTAAATATTGATTTAGAGGAAATTGAAAATCTAGAACATGACCAAGGTTTAGGAAATGGTGGATTAGGAAGATTAGCAGCTTGCTTTTTAGATTCTATGGCATCATTAAATATTGCTGGTCATGGATGTGGAATAAGATATAAATATGGTTTCTTTGAACAAAAGATAGTAGACTGCCAACAAGTAGAAGCATCAGATAATTGGTTAAGAGAAGGAAATGTATGGGAAATAAAAAAGCAAGATAAAGCTGAGATAGTTAAGTTTGGAGGAACTATTCTTACTGACTATGTGAATAATAAGCTTACATTTACTCATGTTAATTATGAGCCAGTGCTAGCAGTTCCATATGATACTCCAGTAGTTGGATATGAAAATGAGGTAGTAAATACCCTAAGATTATGGAGTGCTGAACCAGTATCTAATGAATTTGATTTTTCTTCATTTAGTAGAGGAGATTTTTTAAAGGCAATATCTTATAAAAATTCAGTAGAAGCAATATCATTAGTTTTATATCCTGAAGATTCATTTTATGAAGGAAAAATGCTTAGATTAAAGCAACAGTACTTCTTCGTATCTGCAGGAATACAAAGCATAGTAAGGCATTATAAAAAGCATAATGGAGATATTCAATTACTAGATGAGAAGATAGCAATACACATTAATGATACACATCCAACATTAGCAATTCCAGAGTTAATGAGAATATTACTTGATGAAGAGGGATTATCTTGGGAAAATGCTTGGAGAATAACACAAAACACTATTTCTTACACAAATCATACAATTTTGGCTGAAGCTTTAGAAAAATGGCCAATTGATATGTTTAAGGGATTATTACCAAGAATTTATATGATTATAGAAGAGATAAATGAGAGATATTGTGAAGAACTTTGGAATAAATATGTTGGGCAATGGGATAAGATATCTAGAATGTCTATTATAGGTGATGGGTATGTAAGAATGGCCAATTTAGCCATTGTAGGTAGCCATAGTGTTAATGGAGTTGCAAAACTTCATACTGAAATATTAAAGAAAAAGGAAATGTCAGATTTTTATTATCTGTATCCATCAAAATTTAATAATAAAACAAATGGAATTACTCATAGAAGATGGTTACTTAGATCTAATCCTAAGTTAACGCAACTCTTAATAGATACTATTGGAGAAAGTTTTATAAAGCATCCAACCGATTTAGAGAATTTTGCTAATCAGCTTGATGATAAGACAGTTTTAAAAAGGCTTGGAGAAATAAAAAAAGAGAATAAAGAAAGATTAGCGAATGAGATCTATAGAAGTAAGAAAATTTCTATAGATACTAACTCAATCTTTGATGTACAAATAAAAAGAATACATGCTTATAAAAGACAAACTCTTAATTGTTTAAGGATAATGGATTTATATAATAAATTAGTTGAAAATCCTAACTTAGATATAATACCAAGAACTTTTATCTTCGCTGGAAAAGCTGCACCTGGATATTATTTGGCTAAGAATACAATTGAACTTATATGTAGGGTTGCAGAAACCATAAATAATGATAAAAGGGTAAATGATAAGATAAAAGTAGTAATGTTAGATAATTATCAAGTTTCATTAGCAGAAAAGATAATTCCAGCAGCAGATTTAAGTGAACAGATATCAACAACTACAAAGGAAGCTTCAGGAACATCTAATATGAAATTTATGATGAATGGGGCTATAACAATAGCAACATTAGATGGAGCTAATATAGAAATCAAAGATGAAGTTGGAGAAGATAATATTATAATATTTGGTCTTAATGCTGAAGAGGTGCTTAATTACCATAAGAATGGTGGATATTCATCATGGGATGTGTGTAATAAAGATATAAGACTACAAAGAGTAACCAATGATTTAATAAATGGCAAATATTGTAGAGATAGAGATAGATTTAGGTCTATATATGAAAACTTATTGACTTATAATGATGAGTTTTTTGTATTAAAAGATTTTAATTCATATTTAGAAGCTCAAGAAAAAGTAAATTATTTATATAAAGATACAGATAAATGGCAAAGGATGTGTGGAGTTAATATTGCACATTCAGGAATTTTTTCATCTGATAGAACTATTAAAGAGTATGCAACAGGTATTTGGGGTTCTACTGTGATATATAAAAATTTATAGGGGGAATGTGTATTTGGATGATATACAAATTTTCCATGATTCTCAAAATAGTGATTTAAGGAAACCTTTTGGTGCGGTTAGTATAGGAACTAAAGTAAAGATAAGACTATGGACTAGTAAAAAGTGCTTAGCTTATATTAACTTAATAAATTTTTATAATAATCAAATAGAGATTCAAATGAATGAAATAGGGTGGAGTGACTCTATAAATAATTGGATTTATGAAATAGAAGTTGATACTCATGATAGCATAGGATTAATATATTATTATTTTAGAGTTAATTATTATGGTCAAGATATTATTTATGGTAATAATATAGAAGCTTTAGGAGGAATAGGCCAAGTATATTTTAATGAGCCTGTAAGTTATCAAATAACTGTATATTCTAAGAATAATGTTCCAGATTGGTACAAGCAAGGTATTATATATCAGATATTTGTAGATAGATTTTTCAATGGACAAGAAGAGGGTAAAGTATTAAATCCTAAGAAAAATACTTTTATATATGGGAATTGGGATGACAATCCTATGTATATAAAAGATATGGATGGAAATATAGTTAGGTGGGATTTCTATGGAGGGAATCTCTTAGGAGTAAAAAAGAAATTAGAATATATAAAATCATTAGGAGTTAGCGTTATATATTTTAATCCTATATTTGATTCACCTAGCTGTCATAAATATGATACAGGTGATTATGAAAAGATAGATCCTATGTTTGGAGATGAAGAGATATTTAAAGATTTATGTAATGAGGCAGAAAAGATAGGTATAAAGATTATATTAGATGGGGTTTTTAGTCATACAGGAAGTGATAGTAAGTATTTTAATAAGTTTGGCAATTATAATTCTTTAGGTGCCTATCAATCATTACAGTCTCCATATTATAGGTGGTATAGATTCAATGATTATCCTGATTTATACGAAGCTTGGTGGGGATTCTCTAATATGCCTAATATAGATGAACTTAACCCTAGTTATTTAGATTATATAATTAGAGATGATAACTCTATAGTAGAAAAATGGATAAGGCTTGGTGCAAGTGGATGGAGATTAGATGTTGCAGATGAGCTTCCAGATGAGTTTATAAAAATACTTAAAAAGAAGCTTAAAGAAGTAGATAAGGATTCTGTATTAATAGGTGAAGTTTGGGAAGATGCATCTAATAAGGTTAGTTATAGTAGAAAAAGAGAATATTTATTTGGAAATGAATTAGACTCGGTAACTAACTATCCATTGAGACAAATAATTCTAGATTTAGTTAGGAATTATATAGGAAATAAATCATTCATAAGGAGATATTTATCCTTAAAAGAAAATTATCCTAAAGAATATTTTTATTCAACTATGAATATGCTTGGAAATCACGACACTGAAAGAGTATTAACAATGCTAAATAATAGTGTGGAGCTGCTTAAAGAAGCTGTAGCAATCCAAATGACATTACCAGGGGTGCCATTAATATATTATGGAGATGAAGCAGGCTTAACGGGAGGCAAAGATCCAAGTAATAGAAAATCATATCCTTGGGGAAAGGAAAATGATGAAATATTAGAATTTTATAAAACAATAACGGCAATAAGAGTTGCTGAAGATGCTCTAAAAATTGGGGAAATAAAATTTTTAGATTTTAACAATGGTGTATTGGGATATGAAAGATTTATAGATAAAGATAGAATAATTATTTTAGTTAATACTTTGGAGAAGGAAGAAAGAATTTCTCTAAGTAATATTGAAGGAAGAGTAGTAGATTTATTAGATATAAATAAAGATTATATATTAATAAATAAAAATATAGACATATTAATAAGCGCTCATAAGTTTATAATATTAAAAGTTTTATAGAAAAGTAAGGCACTTTTATAGATGCGAAGTGCCTTATTTTTTGAGATTTAATTCAATAATTTAACATTAATGAAAATATTTATTAAATTGTGATATAAAAATTGATAGTGTGTAAA
This sequence comes from Clostridium sp., assembly GCA_017383505.1. GTDB lineage: Bacteria > Bacillota > Clostridia > Clostridiales > Clostridiaceae > Clostridium. The sequence continues at coordinate 2,945 of JAFNXG010000116.1, read as the reverse complement.
TATTAAATTATTAAAGTTTAACATAAATAAAAAAAGGTAATTTAATAATTAATATATAAATACTACTAAGTAAAGAGGGGTTGAGAGAAAAGTGAGAAAAAAAGAAATAGTTGCTATGATACTAGCAGGAGGACAAGGATCAAGATTAGGTGTATTAACAAAAAAATTAGCTAAGCCAGCGGTACCTTATGGAGGAAAATATAGAATAATTGATTTCCCTTTAAGTAATTGTTCAAATTCAGGGATATACGCTGTTGGAGTATTAACACAATACAAACCACTAGAGCTTAATGCTCATATTGGAATAGGTAGCCCATGGGATTTAGATAGAAGAGATGGAGGCGTAAGTATATTGCCACCATATCAAGAAGAAAAGGGTGGAAATTGGTATAAGGGAACAGCAAATGCCATATATCAAAATATAGAGTTTGTGGATAGATATGACCCAGAATATGTATTAATTTTATCTGGTGACCATATTTATAAGATGGACTATGATAAAATGCTTCAATTCCATAAGGAGAAAAATGCAGAAGCTACAATAGCTGTAATTGAGGTCCCAATGGAAGAGGCAAGTAGATTTGGAATAATGAATACTAATGATGATTTATCAATATATGAGTTTGAAGAAAAACCTGCTAACCCTAAGAGTAATATGGCATCGATGGGAGTATATATATTTAACTGGAAGCTTTTAAGACAAGCGTTGAAAGAAGATGAAAAAGATAAGGAATCTAGTAATGATTTTGGGAAAAATATAATTCCTAAAATGTTGAATGAAGGTAGAAAGTTAGTAGCTTATCCGTTTAAGGGATATTGGAAAGATGTTGGTACTATAAGTAGCCTTTGGGAAGCTAACATGGATTTATTGAAGCGTGAAAGTGGATTAAATTTATATGAGGATGACTGGAAAATATATTCTGTTAGCCCTGTAAGACCAGCACAATATATTGGAAAAGATGCAAATGTTAAAAATTCATTAATTGTTGAAGGATGTACAGTCCATGGAAAAGTTGAAAATTCAGTATTATTTGAGGGTGTATATATTGGAAAAAATACTGTTATAAGAGATTCGGTCATAATGACTGATGCCAAAATAGGTGATAACGTAGTAATTGATAAAGCTATCATTGGAGGAGAAGCAAAAATAAGAAAAGATTGCAAGATAGGAAATGGTAGTAAGATATCAGTTATAGCATCTAAAGAAGATGTTAAAAGTGGAACTGTAATAGATTCAATTGAAATGTAGCATTTAATATTGAGGGGGAAGTGAGATTATGAATAATTGTATTGGTATAATTAATTTAGATGAAAATGAGCAAAAAATTATAGAGTTAACAAGACATAGACCTCTAGCATCATTACCGATAGCAGGTAGATACAGAGTAATTGATTTTGTATTATCAAATATGACTAATTCAGGCATAGAAGCCATAGGAATATTTACTAAAAATAAATCAAGATCATTAATGGATCACCTAACAAATGGTAGACCTTGGGATATACATCGTAAGAAAGATGGACTTAAAGTTTTTAATTTCAGTGATATTAATCCAGTTCATGATGATGTTCACACTTTTTTAGATAATATAGATTATTTTGATCGTAGTAAAAAAGAATATACATTAATATGTTCATCATATATGGTTTGTAATATAGATTATAATAAATTAATTAAATATCATATTCAACAAGGAAATGATGTAACAACAGTATATAAAAATGTTAAGCATGTAGAAGAAAAGTTTATAGATTGCAAAGTATTAAACCTAGATGAAAATAGTAGAGTAGTTGGTGTTGGAGAAAATGTAGGATTAAAAAATAGTGCTAATATAAATATGGAAATGTATATAATGAAAACAGATCTTTTTATAGACATGATATATGAATGTATTAGAGGTGGAAGATATAAAAAGATAAAAAATTATATAAACGGAAATATAGATAAATTAAAAGTTGGTGCATATGAATTTAAGGGATATTTAGCTTGTATTAATTCTATAGGAGCATATTATGATGCTAATAAAGAGTTTTTAAATGAAAAAGTAAATAAAGAGCTATTTTATAGTAATTCTCCTATATATACAAAGCCAAAGGATGCAAGTCCAACACAATATACTGAAACAAGTGAGGTAGTTAATTCTATAATTGCTAATGGATCATATATAGAAGGAACGGTTAAAAATTGTATCATAGGAAGAAATGTTTATATAGGAAGAGGCAGTGTAATAGAAGACTGTATTATACTTCAAAATACTGTTATAGGAAACAAAGTGTTTATGAAAAATGCAATAACAGATAAGGGAACTTTGATTGATGATAGAGAAGAGGTAAAAGGGTTAGAAAATAATCCTGTTATAATTCCTAAGAAGAAACTAGTTTAAAATATTTTAATATAAATAAAGCTATATCAAATGTAATACATTGAATAAACTTATTCAGTATATTTGATATAGCTTATTTTTATACAGAGATTATTATGAGTTTTATTGAATAGAGTAATTTTTATGAACAATTATTAGAAATATAAAGATATATTAAATATTAAAATTAGTAAATAATTTGAATGAATATTCAAATTAAATAAGTGAACGTATCCTTGTGTATCAATATAAGAATAATTAAGTTAATTGATGAAAATTAAAGAAAAATAAGTTTAATGTAATTATATATAAATAAATTAAATGATATTGTAATATTATGATGATATTATAGTTATTGTTCTAAGGAACTTAGAAAGTAACTGATAAGAGTGAAAGTTATTTTTTATCAACAAAAACAACATAAAAAAATGTTAAAAAAGTTGTTGACAGAAAAGTTTCTTAGTGATAAGATAAGGAAGTCGCTTCGGTGCGACACAGAAAATGGTCTTTGAAAATTGAACAGAATATAGTTAAAGTAAACCAGCAATTCTTTTGAGAGTCTTAAAAATAAAGACTCAAAGT
>JAFNXG010000115.1 GCA_017383505.1 Clostridium sp. | reverse complement strand
TGAGATACTTTTTGTAGGAGATAATGTACTATTAAATAATATAAAATCATTTTCTGTAAGGAAAAAAGAGAATTTAATTTATTATTATATAGAAAGTAAAGATTCTGGTATAAGAGGAAGGTGTATATGAAGAAAAAACAAGGAGTAGTAATGTTAGAAGTATTATTATTACTAAATGTTTTACTAGTATTAATAGTTTGCAATTCTAAAATTATAACAAATAATTTAAGCAAGATTCAGCTTTATCAAATAAAAGAAGATATTTTAACACTAAATGATTTAGAGTATGAAATATTAAAGGAAGTACAGGAACTAGCTAAGAATGATGATGAAATAGCACAAGTTATTAAAAATCATAAAGAAGATTTAAGTATTAAATATCAATATAATTTTAGTGGAAATGAGAATTTAAAGTTTATTATAGAGAATGGAAATATTTATTTAAAGCAAATATTTGAAGGGAATATTGAAAGTATAAGAGAGATTAAAATGATACTTATAAAAAATGGGGAAGAAGAGGAAGTTATTTTTAAACCGGAATTATATAAGGTGTTGTATATGGTATAGTAAGGAGAAAAGATATGAGAGATATTATAATTTCTACTAAAGAGGATTTTATATTTAAAAAGAAATTATATGATGAGATTGAAATAAAGAATGTTATAAAAAGGGATATAGATTTATTTATATTTGAAGAAAATATATTGATTAAAGAATTTGATAATGTAAAGAAGGTAAAAGAAATTACTATAGAGAAAATAGTAAAAGATGAATATGGAGATGAAAGCGATATTCTAATACATTATGAGTATGATAAGAAAAAGAAAAAATTATATTTATATTCTATGGGAAATGGAAGTAGAGTTAAAAAATTAAGTAGGTATGTAAAGGATATTAGGGTAAATCCAGTTCAATTTTATATTAAGAATATAGTAGAAAATAAGATAAAAAAACTACTTAATTACATAATAATATTTAACTTAAGGGATAAAGTATATTCTATATATATTAAAGAGGGATTTATTATAAAGAGTTTTATAAAAGATAAGGATAAGTTTATCTTAGATAATGAGTTAAGTAATTTAGATAAAGATGTTGCTGTGGTGATAGGTGAAGAAGAAAAAAATATGATTTCACAAGAAGTAAAGAGCAAATTAAATATAATAACTTTTGAAATAGGAGAAATCATAAATGAAAAATTATTTAAAATATAAAAATTTTATTCCAAAAGAATTTATAGACAGGAAGGAAAATAAGGAAAAGGAGAAAAATAAAAGAGGATATAAAATTTTGATAGTTATAAATATTGTGCTATTTTATTTTAATATTGGTAAGTTAGGTGTAAAAGAAGAGAATAATACCAAAGCAATTGAACCAGTTAAAAATTATATTGAAAAAGAAGAAATAATAAAATGGTTAAACTTATATGATGAAAATAGTATTGAATTTAAAGTTATCAATAATTATGCAGAAATAACTTACGAAAATAGTCAAAGGATTAAAGAGTTAGATAATTTAGGAGCGAGGATAAAAAAAGTTACTAAATATGATGATAGGAAAGTTGTTAAGGTGACATATGAGTAAGCTAAATATAAATTTAAAAGATTATAAAGAGACAATAATTATTATTTTAACATTTATTCAAATTATGGTTATGTTTTGTTATTTCAATATAAAAAATGAGCCTGAACAATACGAAGAAAAAAATTATAGTATATCTCATAAGTTAGAGTTTAATGAAGTTAATAACAGTATAGAGATAGATAAAAATATTGATTTATTAGAAATAGAAGATTTAGATAATAGGTGGTATATTAAAGTAAGAATTAACGGTAGTAAAGAAAAGATAGAAGAGGTAATCAATAAAATGGAAGAAATTCAAATATGCAGTTATAATATTGTGGGAAAAGGAGATAATTTGGCTGTAATATTAGAGATATATAAATAAATTTATTAAAATTTTTGATGTTCTTTCTGAAATAATTGCATTTCTTTAGTAATTTTGATAGAATGTTTTTGTTGTGTCATTAAACAACAAATACAGTTATGACTATTTATTAACAATAAAGGTCATAATAATTATGAATTCAATTTAATTGGAGGGAAATTTTTTATGATATCAGCAGGTGATTTAAGAAAAGGTACTACTTTTGAGCATGAAGGACAAGTGTTTACAGTAATAGACTTTTTACACGTTAAACCAGGTAAAGGAGCTGCGTTCGTTAGAACTAAGTTAAGAAACGTTATTTCAGGTGGGGTTACAGATACAACTTTCAACCCAACTGCAAAATTACAAGAAGCAGTAATTGAAAGAAAAGAAATGCAATACCTTTACTCTGATGGAGAGTTATACTACTTCATGGATCAAGAAACTTATGAGCAAATTCCACTAAACTACGAAAAAGTTGAAGATGCTATAAAGTTCATAAAAGAAAACATGTTTGCAGTAATCAAATTCTACAAAGGTGATGCATTCTCAGTAGAAGCACCAAACTTCGTTGAATTATTAATAACTCAAGCTGACCCAGGAGTAAAAGGAAACACAGCTACAAATGCTATGAAACCAGCTACATTAGAAACTGGAGCAGTTGTTAATGTACCAATGTTCGTTAACGAAGGTGATACAATCAGAGTTGACACTAGAACTGGTGAATACATGGAAAGAGTTTAATATCTTATAAAGTAAATGCTAGGTTTTTAACTTAGCATTTGTTTTAATTTTTAAAATTACTAAATAAGGGTATAATTATATATAATAATTTCTTCAAAGGAAGTGAAAGTATGATAGAGCTATATACTAAAATAGATCAGATAAAAACTAAAATAAATGATATAAAAGATGATAAATATAGTGATATATTTAATTCTTTAACTGATATATTAACAGATTTATCTTCAAAAGTTGAAGATTTAAGTTTAAGACAAGAATATCTAGAAGAAAATATCGAATATATAGATAATGATTTAACAGATATACAAGATGAACTATTTGAAGAAGTATCATTTGATGAATTAAGTGATTTAGAAGATGAATACGTTGAAATCAAATGTGAAAAATGTAGTAAACCTTTATTTGTAGAACAACAGGCATTAAATAATAATAATTCTATTCCTTGTCCTTTCTGTGGCAAGATAGCTAAAGAATAAATTATACATAGTATATATTGTTGAAGTTTATTTATCTTCAAAAACATAGGCTATTGCAATTAATTTGCAATAGCCTATGTTTTTTTGTTTACATAAAATTTATAGTCTTTAAGTAAATATATTAATTATAGGTATTTGTTTCTTTTACTATAAAAAATATTTTACATATTTTTTTATAGTATGAATAATTATCTATTATGTGAAATAAAAATTAAAGAGAGATAATTAAGGAAGTGATGATATGAAATATGAAGAGGTATACAAAATGCTTCCAGATAATATAAAAAATAATGTTAAAGAATTTTTAGTGTTAGAGGAAGTACAAGAAATAAGAATAAAAATAGGTAAGCCAATAATAATAGTTTTATCTTTTCAAGAAAAGATACTAGATTATATAGCTACAAAAGATGATTTGAGATATATGATATCTAAAATTTCTAATTATTCATTATATGCTTTTGAAGAGGAAATTAAACAAGGATATATTACATTAAAAGGCGGACATAGGGTTGGATTAGCTGGAGAGTGCGTAATATCAAAAGGAGAAGTTAGAACTATAAAAAATATATCATCATTAAATATAAGAATATGTAAAGAGATTGTAGGAGCATCTAATAAGGTTATGAGGCTAATTACAGAAAATAATAGGGTATATAACACTCTTATAGTATCACCGCCTAAATGTGGTAAAACAACTATATTAAGAGATATATCAAGAAATTTATCTAATGGTATGTATCAAATAAACTTAAAAGGTAAAAAAGTAACTATTGTAGATGAAAGAAGTGAAATTGCAGCTTGTTATAATGGAATTCCTCAAATGAATGTGGGAATAAGAACAGATGTATTAGACAACTGTTTAAAAAAATCAGGAATGATAATGGCTATAAGAAGTCTTTCACCAGAAGTATTAATATGTGATGAAATAGGTACAGATAGTGATTTAGAAGCACTAAATATGGCATTTAATTCGGGAGTTAATATTATAGTTACAGTTCATGGTTATGATATAGATGATATCTATAATAGAAGAATTTTTAAAGAACTAATAGATAATTGTATTTTAGAAAGGGTTATATTATTAAGTAATAAAAAGGGGGTAGGTACAATAGAAAAAATTTATAAAGTAAATAGGGGGAAAGGATTAGAATGTTTAGAAATGTACTGATTTTTTTAATGTTTCTAATTTGTACATTTATAGGTTTTTTCATAGGAGAAAATTACAAAAGAAGAAGTTTGCATTTAAAGGAACTTCAAAAGGCAATTTTATTCTTAAGTAATGAAATTATTTATGCAAATACGCCTCTTCCAGATGCGTTGTTAGATATTAGTAGAAAGGTTTCAGAGCCTCTCTCGCAAATATTTAATGAGATGGCAATATCCTTAGAAAATGGTTATATAAATACTGTATATGATAGTTTTGAAAAATCTTATTCACGGTTAAAAGAAAATATAAATTTAAATAATGATGATTATAAAATCATAAGTGATTTTTTCAAGACATTAGGAGCATCTGGAGTAACAGGACAAGATAGAATTTTTAAAATAGCACTAGATAATATAGATATGAATTATAAAGAAGCCAAAAAATTCGAAAAAGAAAATATTAAATTATATAGAACATTAGGGGTATCTATTGGAGCGATGTTAGCAATATTTTTTATCTAAGGGGGAAGGTAATTAACTATGTTTGATGTAAGTTTATTATTTAAAATTGGAGCAATGGGAATTTTACTTATGGTTATTGAAAAGGTATTAAAAGGAAATGGAAAAGATGAAATAGCAGTATTAGCAAATTTAGCAGGAATGGTTATTATTTTGATTACAATTATTGGGATGATATCAAATCTTTTCGATAGTATAAAAACTATGTTTAGTCTTTAGGTGGTTTTTATGGATATAATTAAAATTACACTTTTTGCATTTACTGCTTTATTTATTTATCTTTTGTTAAAAGATAAGAAGTCTGATGTAGGAATGTTTATAATTCTTGCAACTGGAATCGGAATATTTCTTTACATGATAGGTCAGTTAGGAGAGGTTATAGAATTTATAATGGATATTGCTAATAAAGCTAATATAGACACTGTTTATATTGGGATTGTATTAAAAATTCTCGCAATAGCATATATAACATCTTTTTGTAGTGAGATATGCAAAGATTCAGGTGCTGGAAGTATAGGGAGTAAGGTTGAATTTGCTGGGAAAATTATGATATTAACATTAGCTATTCCAATTTTAATGGCTGTGTTAAATTCTATTCTACAGATATTGTAAATGGATTGTAGGTGAAAAAATGATAAACTTCTTTTATAAAATTATAGGGTCTTTTAGTATTATTGCTATTTTAAGCTTTTGTGGAATTTCTATAGTTCCTAACAAATTAGCTTATGCAGAAGAAATTACTATGATAACTAATGATGATGAAGTAGAAATAAAATTAAACGGTTTATATGATTACATTAATACAATGAAGAGTGATGTGGAGCTTGTAAATGAACTAGATCCAATTAGTTATATAGAAAGTTATATAGAAACAGGAGAAGGTAACTTATCTTTTTCAACAATTTTGAGTGCTGTAGTAAGTTTATTTTTTAAAGAGGTAAAAACTGTACTATCATTGGCATTTTCAATCGTAGCTATAGGAATAATATGTTCACTATTTAAAAACATACAATCATCTTTTTCAAGTGAAGGAGTATCGCAGATAGCATTTTATGCATGTTATGCTATTTTAATAGTATTATTGTCTAAGACTTTCCTTATATCAATGTCTTTGGGGAAAGAGGTAATTATGCAAATTACTGGTTTTATGGATAAGGTATTGCCTATTTTAGTATTAATGTTAGCATCTGCAGGGGGATTAACACAAGCGGCAACGATGGATCCAATAGTTCTTGGAGCAACGATATTAGTTCCTAAAATATATATAAATATAATAATACCATTAATTTTAATAGTTTTTGTATTACAGTTTACTAATAATATTTCTACAGAAGCAAAACTCTCTAATTTATGTGGGATGATAAAGAAATCAGTATTATGGTTTCAAGGTATTGTTTTAACTGTATTTATAGGACTACTAACTATTAGAGGAATAACATCATCTACTATTGATGCAGTTACATTAAAAACAACTAAATTTGCTGTTGATAACTTTATACCAATAGTAGGTAAGGCCTTTTCAGATGCAATATCATCAGTAGCAGGATATTCATTAATTATAAAAAATGCAATAGGATCTATTGGTCTAATAATAATAATTTTAATAATTTTATATCCAATTTTGAAAATTATATTATCATCACTTATATTTAAGCTTTCAGCATCACTGCTTGAGCCAATAACAGATAAGAGAATTACAAGTTCAATATCTGCAGCAGGAGAATCTTTAACACTAATAATGACCTGTGTTTTAAGTATAAGTATAATGTTCTTTATTCTTATAGCTATTATGATATCTGCAGGTAAATTTGTTATAGGAGGCTAAAAATGAGTTATATAAATAATTTTGTTATAACATTAGTAGCTACAATAATATTTATGACTGCAGTTGAGATAATTTCTCCAGATAATTCAATGAAAAAATATATAAAATTTGTATTAGGATTAATATTAGTTTCAGTAATGATAAATCCTATAATAAAATTTTTTACTGGAGGAGAACAGGAAGTTATTAATGCAATAAAAAAATACGAAAATATTTTTTATGAGGGAATTGGTGAAGAAAGTGAATCTACTATGACTCAAAGTCAGATAGAAGCTTTTAAAAATAATTTAAATAATAATTGTGATAATTTGCTTAAGACTGAATTTTCAGATAAAGATTTTAAATCTAATATACAGTGTGATATAGATTTGGAAAATATGACATATAATATACAGAGTTTAGAAGTTGGAGTAAAAGAAACAGGAATAAAATTAGTTGACAATATTAGAATTAATATAAATAGAGAAAGTCAAGAAGTAATATCAAAGGAAGAGGTAATAGGAAACTCAGAGGAAATTAAAAAATACTTACAAGAAACATTTAATATACCTATAGAAAAAATAAAATTATATAGTATGAATAAATAATGTATTAGGAGGAGGAGAGGATGGACAAAGATAAATTAAATGGGCAAATGAATAAACTAATGCAAAATAAGAAATTTGTTAATTGTTTAATAGCATTACTCGTAATTATATTTTTATGGTTAGCAGCAAGCAATTTTATAGGAGATGATGCAGGATTAACTAAAGGAAATAATAATAATACTAATAGTCCTGTTGGAGCTCAAGAGGTTTCAAGTGATGATGGTATTACTATATCTAAAAAGTTACTAGATTATGAGGAGCAAAAAAAACAAGAGCTAAAAGATATACTTTCTAAAATAGATGGCGTAGGAGAAGTAGAGGTAGAAATTTATTTTGAAAGTAGTGAAGTATTAGTTCCTGCTACTAACTCAAGTATTCAAACATCAGAAACAGAAGAACAAGATAACAACGGAGGAAATAGAGTTACTAAACAAGAAACACAGGGAACAACTGTTGTAATGAAAAATGATTCAAATACAAGCGAGCCTTTTATAGCAAAAACTTATAAACCACAAATTACAGGAGTAATTATTGTTGCAGAAGGTGCAAAGAGCAGTAAGATAACTTATGAAATACAAAAAGCTGTAGCCAGTTTCTATGATTTAAGTTTAGACACTGTCAATGTATATCCAATGAAATAGCAGCATATATTTTTTATATAAAAGGAAATGGGAGGAATAAAAAAATGACAAGAAAACAAATGGGAATTATTTTGACATTAATGGCTTTAATAGTATGTGTTGGGGTATTATCTATGAAGTTAAATGAAAATGGACTTTTAGATCAACAAGTTGGTCTTGAAAGTGTATTAGAAAAGAATGATGACTCAACAAAAGAAACTTTAAGTACAAGTGAATACTTTTATAGTATGAGATTAACTAAAGAGCAACAAGATGAAAAGTATATAGATGACATGAAAGCTATAACAGAAGATGTTAATGCATCACAAGAGTCAAAAGATTTAGCTAATAATGCTTTAGTTGAAAAGACTAAAATGAAAGATCAAGAAAGTAGAGTAGAATCAGAAATTAGAAATAAGGGTTATGAAGATGCTCTTTGCATGATAAATGACAATAAAATTGTAAAAGTATATGTTAAAGTAGATGAGGTTTTATCAGAAGAAGAAGCAGCTACAATTAAAAAAGTTGTAGAAGATATCACAACATTAAATGACGTAGATATAACATCAATGAAATAATTCATTGTAATATAAAGGCTCTTTTGCTATAATAAACATAAGGAAAAGTAAAACCCTTAAGGAGGTTAGTCATGGAAAATACAAATAATGAAACTGCTGTAGGAATTGTAAAAATTTCAGATGAGGTAGTAAGTGTTATAGCAGAAATAGCAACAACTGAAATACAAGGAATTGTTGGAGTTCAACATGGTGTTTCAAGTAACATATCACAAATATTAAAAGGTAAAAAAGCTTCTAATGGGAAAAGTGTAAAAGTATCATTAGAAGAGAATAAAGCTATAATTGAGTTAAATGTAGCTGTAGAGTATGGTGTGAAAATTCCAGAAGTAGTAAATTCAGTACAAGAAAATGTTAAAAAGACTGTTGAAGCTATGACTGGGTTAATAGTTGACAAAGTTAATGTTAATGTTCAAAACATATATGTTCCAAAGAAAGAACAAACAGAAACAGTAGAAGCATAATAGAAACCCTCTGTTAATCAGAGGGTTTCTCATTGCAAAAAATAAAATATAATAAATTAGATAAAATTTTAGATAGTAAAATTCATTAAAATTATCTATAATATTAAAAGTTAATTAATAAAATATTATTTTTATGGACAGAAATAAGATAATATTGTAATATACATATGTTTAATTAATATAATATAAGTTTATAATACAAATAAGAGATTAATGTATATTATATATACTTAGGAGGAAATTATGAAAAGACAAAAATCAAGAGAAAAAGCAATGGAGCTGCTTTTTAGCATGGAACTTAGTAAAAATAGTTACGAAGAAACAATAGAAATGTTTATAGAAGATTATGAAATGGATTTAAATACTATAGATTTAGAGTACATAAAAAATGTTGTAAAGATAGTTACTGAAAACTTAGAGATTATTAATAATAAAATAGTAGAATCTTTAGTAAACTGGAAATTAGAAAGAGTTTCAAAAGTTAACCTTACAATATTAAGATTGGCAGTAGGAGAAATGATGTTTATTGAAGATGTTCCAGGTAACGTAGCAATAAATGAGGCTGTTGAATTAACTAAAAAATATTCAGATGAAAAGAGTGCTTCATTTATTAATGGAGTATTAGATAAGATTTTAAAAAGTTTATAAAAGATAGTTAGTTTTTATAAATAATATGGGGGGATAAAAATGGGTGATAAAATAGATGGAAAATTAATTGCTTTAGGTATTAAAGATAACATAAAAGAGTTTGTAGAAAAAAGAAAATTAAATGGAGAGACTATACCTAAAGTCGCATCTATATTAGTTGGTAATGATGGCGGATCTTTATTTTATTTAAATAATCAAGAAAAGATAGCTATTTCTTTAGGATTAGAATTTGAAAAGATTCATTTAAAAGATGATATATCAGAAGAAGAGCTTCTAAATGAAATAAATAGATTAAACAATGATAATAACATAGATGGTATAATACTTCAATTACCATTACCTAAAAATATCAATGAAAAGAAAATAATATCATCCATATCTCCAGAAAAGGATATAGATTGTTTAACATTTGTTAATCAAGGTAAGTTGTATATGGGAGAAGAAACATTTATGCCATGTACGCCTAAATCAGTATTAACAATATTAAAGAGTTTAAATATAAATTTAGAAGGAATGGAAGTAGTTGTTGTAGGAAGAAGCAATATAGTTGGTAAACCAGCTGCTGCGCTTATGCTTAAAGAAAACTGCACAGTTACAATTTGTCATTCAAAAACTAAAAATCTGAAAGAAGTATGTAAGAGAGCGGATGTTTTAATTGTTGCCATTGGAAAGGCTAAATTTATAGATGATGACTATATAAAAGAGGGTTCAATAGTTATTGATGTTGGTACTAATTCTGTAGAAGGTAAGATTACAGGGGATGTAAATTTTGAAAAAGCAATAAATAAAGCAGCTTTTGTTACTCCAGTCCCAGGTGGGGTTGGAGCTCTTACAACTACTCTTTTAATGAAGAATGCATGTGAGGCTCTAGAAAAATATGAGAATTAAAACTTTAACCGTATCAGAAGTTAATAATTATATAAAAAAGATATTAGATAATGATTTTATATTAAATAATCTTTCTGTAAGAGGAGAAATTTCTAATTTAAAATATCATTCAAGTGGGCATATTTATTTTTCATTAAAAGATGCGAATAGTAAAATCAATTGTATTATGTTTAAAAATAAAAGTTTTGAGTTAGACATAGTATTAAAAGAAGGAATGTCTGTAATAGTATCTGGAAGAGCATCTGCCTATACTGCAAATGGAACCTTCCAGATATATTGCGATAAAATAGAGCAAGAAGGATTAGGTGAGTTACATCTAAGATTTGAGAAATTAAAGGAAAAACTAAGTAGGGAGGGGTATTTCGATGAAAAATTTAAAAAGCCCCTTCCTAAAAATCCATCTAGAATAGGAGTTGTAACTGCTGAAACTGGAGCTGCTATACAAGATATAATTAATGTCATAACAAGAAGAAATACTAAGGTTGATATAGTTCTTTATCCTGCATTTGTTCAAGGTGAGGGAGCTTATAAAACAATAATTAGTGGAATAGAGTATTTTAATAAAAAGAATAGTGTAGATGTAATTATAATAGGTAGAGGTGGAGGTTCTATGGAAGAACTATGGAACTTTAATGAAGAGAATTTAGCTTATGCTATTTTCAAATCAGTAATACCGATTGTATCAGCGGTAGGACATGAAGTAGACTTTACTATATCAGACTTTGTAGCAGACTTTAGAGCAGCTACGCCTTCACAAGCAGCAGAAGTAGTTGTTCCTTTAGAAGTAGATCAATATAAAGATATTAATGATTATAAAATAAGATTAAATAATATAATAGATAAAAGAATCACAGAGGCGAAGCAAAATATTAAAAATCTGGAGAAAATACTAAGTTTAAACTCACCTAGTAATAAGATTGCAAATTCATATCTAGAAATTGATAATATAAAAGAAAAGATGGAAAAAATAATAGAGTTTAAGATAAAAAGTAGTAAAGAAAAAATATTCTCATTAAATAATATATTAAATGCACATAATCCAATAAATATTTTAGCTAAAGGCTATGCTATAATAGAGGATGAAGCTGGAAAAATTTTAAAAAGTAAAGATTCTTTTGAAGAAAATAAAGAAATAAAAATTTCTATGGAAGATGGGTATGTAAAAGGGAATTTTACTCCTACAGAAAAAGGGGGATTTTATAATGGCAAAAAAAGAAACTTATAATGATATGCTAAATAATTTAGAAGCAATTTTATCAACTTTAGAAAATGATGAATTAAGCTTAGAAGATGCTATGAAAGAATATGAAAAAGGAAGTAAAATTGTTAATAAATTATACAAGACATTAGACGCGTTAGAAGGCAAATTCTTAACAATTAAAGAAAATGCTGAGGTGGGGAAAGAAAATGATATTTAGTGAGATAAAAGATGAGATAAATGAATTTTTAAAAAATTATTTTAATAATAAAGGAAGCTATAATAAGATTATTTATGATTCAGCTAGCTATAGCCTTAATATAGGTGGTAAAAGAATAAGACCTATGTTAATGCTTTTAACATATAATATGTACAAAAAAAATTGGAGAGAAATATTAGAGTTTTCTTCAGCAATTGAAATGATTCATACTTATTCATTAATACATGACGACCTACCTTGTATGGATAATGATGATTTAAGAAGAGGAAAGCCTACTAACCATAAGGTTTATGGGGAGAATATAGCTGTGCTTGCAGGAGATGCACTTTTAAATGAAGCTATGAATCTAATGATGAAATGTGCTATTAGAGATGGAGAAAAAGTATTAATAGCATCTCAGAAGATTGCAGAAGCATCAGGTGCAGATGGAATGATAGGCGGTCAGATTGTAGATATAATAAATGAAGGTAAGAAAATAAGCGAAGAAGAACTTAAATATATGCATATGAAGAAAACAGGGGAACTTATTAAGGTTTCAATAGTTGCAGGGGCAATATTAGGAGAAGCACCAAAAGAGGATATTATAAAGTTGGAGAGGTTTGGAAAAAATTTAGGTTTAGCATTCCAAATAAAAGATGATATTCTAGATGTTATAGGAAACACAGAAAAGTTAGGTAAGAATGTATTAAGTGATGAAGAAAGCAACAAAACTAACTTTATTACAATGTATGGGTTAGATTATTGTATAAAAGAATGCGAAAGACTAACAAGAGAAAGCATTGAGATATTAGAAAGTTTATCTGTAAATACTGATGATTTAAAAATTTTAACAACTAAACTTTTAGACAGAGAAAACTAAACAAAGGAATGGTAAATATGTCAAAATTATTAGAGGATATTAATTATCCGTCAGATGTGAAAGATTTGACTAATAAAGAATTATATGAACTTAGTGATGAAATAAGAGAATTTTTAATAGAAAATGTATCTAAAACTGGAGGACATTTATCTTCAAATTTAGGAGTAGTAGAATTAACATTAAGTTTATACAAAACTTTTAATTTTGAAAAAGATAAAATTGTATGGGATGTAGGTCACCAAAGCTATGTTCATAAAATGTTAACAGGGCGTAAGGATAAGTTTAATACATTAAGAAAATATAATGGTTTATGTGGCTTCCCAAAGATAACTGAAAGTAAGTATGATGCATTTGGTGTTGGACATAGTAGTACATCAATCTCTGCAGCATTAGGAATAGCAAGAGCTAGAGATATTAAGAAAGAAGACTATAATGTTATTGCCGTTATAGGAGACGGAGCTTTAACTGGTGGGATGGCAATGGAAGCATTTAATGATGTTGGATTTAAAAAGACTAATATGATAATAGTTCTTAATGATAATCAAATGTCTATTTCTAAAAATGTAGGTGGTCTATCAAATCATTTAAATAGATTAAGATTAGGTCATGGATATAATAAGCTGAAAGAAGATATAAATTCTACATTAAGCCATAGTACTGCTGGTAAAACAGTAGTACAATATTTACATAGAGTAAAAGATAGCTTAAAACATTTATTAGTACCATCTATGTTATTTGAAAACATGGGCGTAAAATATATAGGCCCTATTGATGGTCATGATATACCATTAATGAATGAAGTTTTTAGTAAGGCAAAAGAAATTAATGGACCTGTAATAATTCATACAGTAACTCAAAAAGGAAAAGGATATGAATTTGCTGAAAAAAATCCAAATAAATTCCATGGAGTTTCTCCCTTTGATTTAGAAAGTGGAGAAAGTTATATCCCTTCAAAGAAGACATATTCAAAAGTATTTGGAGATACTATGATTGAATTAGCTGATGCTAATAAAGATATAGTTGCAATTACTGCAGCTATGCCTGATGGAACAGGATTAAAAGAATTTTCTAAGAAATATAGTGATAGATTTTTTGATGTAGGTATAGCAGAAGAACATGCAACTACACTTGCAGCAGGAATGGCAAGTGCAGGATTAAAACCTGTTTTTGCAGTTTACTCAACATTTTTACAAAGAGCTTTTGATCAGATTATACATGATGTATGTATTCAAAACTTACCAGTTATATTTGCTATTGATAGAGCTGGAATAGTAGGAGATGATGGAGAAACGCATCAAGGAATCTTTGATTTATCATATTTATCTGCAATACCTAATATGACAGTTTTAGCACCTAAGCATTTAGATGAGTTATCTTTAATGTTAAGATGGGCTGTAAATCAAAATGGACCAGTTTCAATAAGATATCCAAGAGGTGCTGATTGTTGTGAAGAATTATCTGCATTAAAGGAAATAAAATATGGAAAATGGGAAAAGATAATTCAAGGAGATAAAGTTGCTATAATAGCAGTTGGTAAAATGATACAGCATGCTATTATTGCAAGAAAAGCATTAATTAATAAAGGAATTAATCCAACTATTATAGGAGCAACATTTGTAAAACCTATAGATACGGAGATGTTAAAAGATTTAGTTAATGATGGATACAATATTATAACAGTTGAAGATAATGTCATAAATGGCGGATTTGGAAGTTATGTATTAACAGAATTAAATAATCTTAACTTTAATAACAAGTTTAAAGCTTTAGGTTTTGATGGATTTGTTGAACATGGAGATGTTAATTTATTATATAAAGATGCAGGGCTTGATGCAGAAGGCATAGAGAAGAGCGTTATAAACATTATGCAATAAAGGAGAAAGATATGGCATCTAAGAAAGAAAGATTAGATATACTATTAGTTGAAAAGGGAATTTGTGAATCAAGAGAAAAAGCTAAGACTAATATTATGGCAGGGCTTATATTTGTTGATGGGCAAAGAGTAGATAAAGCTGGAGAAAAAGTTAAAGTTGATGCAGATATAGTATTTAAAGGAGAAAAACTTAAATATGTAAGCCGTGGTGGATTAAAATTAGAAAAGGCAATGAATACTTTTGGAATTGATTTAACTAATAAAGTATGTATGGATATAGGAGCATCAACAGGAGGATTTACAGACTGCATGCTTCAAAACAATGCAGCTAAAGTGTTTGCTGTAGATGTTGGATATGGACAATTCGCTTGGAAGCTTAGAACTGATGAAAGAGTTGTTTGTATGGAAAAAACTAATATAAGATATGTAACTCCAGATGATATAGGAGTATCTTTAGACTTTGCATCTATAGACGTATCATTTATTTCATTAAGAACAATAATGCCTGCAGTAAAAGCACTTTTAGGAGATAAAGGTGAGGTTGTAGCATTAATAAAGCCACAGTTTGAAGCTGGAAGAGATAAGGTTGGTAAAAAGGGTGTAGTAAGAGATAAAGAAGTACATTTAGAAGTTATTAATACTATAATAAACTTCTTATTAGAAAATGAATTGAATGTACTAGGATTAAGCTATTCACCTATTAAAGGACCTGAAGGTAATAGAGAATATTTAGTTTACTTTACTAAGGATAAAGAAAAACAAGGAAACTTTGAATTAAATCAAATTGAAAATATTGTAAATGAATCTCATAGCCAGCTTTAAAAGCTGGCTATAGACATATTAATATATTAAAAGGGAGATAATATGAGAAATATTGTAATAGCATTAAATCCTTCAAAAGATAAAGAGGGTAAAATATTATCTTTAGTTGTTGAGAAAATTACAAATGTATTTAAGGAATGTAAAATAACTATATTAAATAGTTATGAGATAAGTAAATATAAATTTGAGAATCATTTAGATTTACTTATAGTCTTAGGGGGAGATGGAACATTACTGGGTATAGCTAGAGATATTAATGGAAAGTATGATGTACCTATTTTAGGAATAAATATAGGCAATCTAGGATTTTTATCAAGTATAGAGATACAAGATTTGGATGAAGCTTTAAATAAGATAAAAAATGGACAGTATACAATTCAAAATAGAATACTTTTAGAATGTAAGGTTCATAATGAAGATGAAGATGTTAATAGTAAAGCATTAAATGATGTTGTAATAGCCAGAGGAACTTTATCAAGAATGGCAAAGTTTCAAGTATATATAGATAAAAAACTATATTATACTTTTAAAGGCGATGGACTAATAGTATCAACACCTACTGGATCAACAGCATATTCATTTTCAGCAGGTGGACCATTTGTATATCCAGATATTGAGGTTATAATATTAACACCAATTTGCCCACATACAAGAGGAATGCAACCTATTGTATTAAAAAGTAATAGTGAGATTTTAATTAAAGCAGAAAATTATAATGGAGAAATTTATTTAACATTTGATGGGCAAGAAGCTAGAAAGATTAATGATAATACCTCAATAATTATAAATAAAGCTAAAGATGTTGCAAAAATTTTATTATTTGATGATTATGATTATTTTAATGTTTTAAGAAAAAAGATACTAGAT
>JAFNXG010000114.1 GCA_017383505.1 Clostridium sp. | reverse complement strand
ATTATATTAAACTTTTACATGATTAAACATAATTTTTATATATGTCGCTAAAGTTAATATTTAAAATTTAATTTATTGAGTCTACTAGTCTTAATTTGATATTATTTGAAATATTATAATTATATAAAAGTAATATTATATTAAAACTATACACGTTCCTATTTCTAAGCTTTGTTTAACGTCAATTATTCTTTGATTACTTGATCCTCTAAACTTTAAACTTTTATTTTTATTATTCATCTCAAATTTCCCATCAACTAAAACATCAACATTACTAATTAGCTCTTTTAAATCTTTATCTTTTTTCATTTTTTCTAATATCTGCTCAAATGTATATCCTGTATAGCACCATATATTTAGTCCTTTACGCTTAAATTCTTTAGCCATATATGAAAAGCTTTCTGCCTGTTCTAAAGGATCTCCACCGCTAAAAGTTATTCCATTTATTATTGGATTACTTATAGCATCATTAATTAATTCATTCATATCCATTAACTCTCCACCATTAAAATCATGAGTTTCTGGATTAAAACAACCATCACAATTATGCCTACATCCTTGAGCAAAATATACTCTCCTTATTCCTGGCCCATTTACTAAACTTTCATAAATAACTCCTGCAAGCCTAACATACTTTAACATAATTAAATCACTTCCTAATAAAGTATATTAATATTTTTATTCAAAAAACTAAGCTGCAGAATCTAATTTTCTACAGCTATAAAAATTAATTATTTATTTTTACATAATTAAGTCTTCCTCCAGCCTTAATTACTTCCTTTTCTTTTTCAGTTAAATCTATTTTTACTATATAATCTTCTTTCTTAGTTAAATTACTTACTATTACCTCTCCACTTTGTAAAGCTTGCTTAATATGTTTTATTTCTAAATTATCAATTAATGAAATACTATTATAGTCTTCTTCATTTTTAAATTCCATTGGAATTATTCCATTATTAATTAAATTAGCCTTATGAATTCTAGCAAAAGATTTTGCTATTACAGCCTTTACACCTAAATAAAGAGGTGCTAAAGCTGCATGTTCTCTACTTGAACCTTGACCATAATTATTTCCTGCAATTATAAATCCACCATTAAACTCCTTTGCTCTTTTAGGAAATTCTGTATCCACAGTATTAAAGCAGAAATCAGATAAATATGGAATGTTAGATCTAAAAGGAAGTAATTTAGAGTTTGAAGGCATTATATGGTCTGTTGTTATATTGTCTTCAACTTTAATTAATACTTTTCCGTTAATTTCTTCTCCTAATTCCTTGTTAATAGGAAATGGTTTTATATTAGGTCCTCTAACAATTTCAACTTCTACTCCATCTTTTGCAGGACTTATAATCATTGAATCATCTATAATAAACTTACTTGGTATTTCAATATCTAAATCAATTATATTCTCTCTTGGATCTGTTAGAACTCCCTTTATGGCTGATACAGCTGCGGTTTCAGGGCTTACAAGATAAACCTTAGCTGATAATGTACCGCTTCTTCCATAAAAATTTCTATTAAACGTTCTTAAAGAAACTCCATTGGTACCAGGTGCTTGACCCATTCCTATACAAGGACCACACCCATTTTCTAAAATTCTAGCTCCAGAGCTTATTATATCTGCTAATGCTCCATTGCGAGCTATCATCTCCATAACTTGTCTCGATCCTGGTGCAATAACAAGACTAACATTAGGATGAACCTTGTTTCCTTTTAATATTTTTGCAACCTTCATTAAATCTTCATAAGAAGAATTAGTGCAGCTACCTATAGCTACTTGGTCTACTTTTATTTTTCCTATTTCAGCAACTTCCATTACATTATCAGGACTATGTGGCTGTGCTGCTAATGGTTTTAGCTCATCTAAATTAACTGTAATTTCTTCATCATAAACTGCATCTATATCAGCCTTTAACTCTTTATATTCATCTTCCCTACCTTGTGCCTTAAAAAATTCTAAAGTTCTTTCATCACTTGGAAAAATAGATGTTGTTGCCCCAAGCTCTGCTCCCATATTTGTAATTGTTGCTCTTTGTGGCACCGAAAGTGTCTTTACACCTTCTCCTCCATATTCAAATATTTTATTAACTCCACCTTTTACTGTTAGTTTTCTTAATACTTCTAAAATAATATCTTTTCCTGTAACCATAGGTTTTAATGATCCAATTAAATTTATCTTACATACCTTTGGAGTGTTTACATAATATGTTCCTCCTGCCATAGCTAATGCAACATCTAGACCTCCAGCTCCCATTGCAAGCATACCAACTCCACCTGCTGTTGGAGTATGACTATCTGATCCTATTAATGTATCTCCAGGAACAGAAAACCTTTCTAAAAAAACTTGATGACATACTCCATTTCCTGGCTTAGAAAAGTAAATTCCATACTTTGATGCAACAGTTTGGATAAATTTATGGTCATCAGCATTTTCAAAACCTTGTTGTAGCATATTATGATCTACAAATGCTACTGATCTTTTTGTTTTAACCTTATCTATATTCATAGCCTCTAATTGAAGATAAACCATAGTTCCAGTTGAATCTTGAGTTAAAGTTTGATCTATTTTTAAACCTATAGGCTTTCCAACCTCAAAACTACCTTCCACTATATGATTTTTTAATATCTTGTAAACTAAATTCTCCCCCATTTTTTTGCCCCCTCATAAATCACATATTTATTTACTAATTGTTTTTATTTTATACTCCTTGTATAACTTAACTAATTCTTTATCGAATAAAGTTCTTTTTAATCTAACTGAAGCAGCTCTTACCATATCTAATATATCCTTTGCTTCTTCATCATTTAGTTCTATATTATACTCTTTAAATTTATTAATAATTCCAGCTTTACCAGAATGCTTTCCAATAACAATTTGTCTTTGTAATCCAACAACATCTGGATCAAAAGCCTCATAATTTTTTGGGTTTTTTATAGCTCCATCTGCATGTATTCCAGACTCATGGGCAAACATATTATCACCAACAATAGCTTTCCAAATAGGAAGTTCTCGTCCCGATGCTTGAGATACATATTCTGAAACTTCTCTAAACATTTTTGTATTTACATCTGCTTTATAACCATAAACATATATAAGTGCCATTAACACTTCTTCTAAAGCAGCATTTCCAGCTCTTTCTCCAAGCCCATTTACAGTTACTCCAACATGACTTGCACCACCTAATATACCTGCAATAGCATTTGCTGTAGCCATTCCAAAATCATTATGAGTATGCATTTCTATATTAAATCCTGTCTTATTATATAATTCTTCAATATTCTTTCTTATAGAAAAAGGCTCCATTATTCCAACAGTATCACAATATCTAAATCTATCCGCTCCAGCCTTTTTAGCTTCAGTAATGAATTGAACTAAAAATTCATTATCTGCTCTCGATGCATCTTCACCATTTACTGATACATATAGGCCATTTTTCTTTGCAAATTCAACTGATTTAATCATATTTTCTAGAACCCACTCTCTTGATGTTCTAAGCTTATGCTTAATATGAATATCAGAAACAGATACTGAAATGGCTACAGCATCCACTCCACAATCTATAGATTGTTCAATATCTTGAATCACAGCTCTATTCCATGACATTATGCTCTTTCTTCCGTTATTTCGTTTTACAATTTGTTTGATTGCTTCTTTTTCATCTCCACCCATTGTTGGAATTCCAACTTCTAACTGATCTACCCCAAGATCACTTAACATATCTGCAATAATTACTTTTTCTTCATTTGCAAAAACAACACCAGCAGTTTGTTCTCCATCTCTAAGCGTTGTATCGACTATATATATTTTCTTATCCCCATTAATATTTGTAATAGCCATTTTTTTGCCCCCTTTATTTTATACACCTCTACTTTTATAATAATTTAACTTATAAAAAATAGAGGTAAAATTGCACCTCTTCAAACCCCTTTTCCTTTTTTTACCATTATATCATAATCTTAAATATCTCTCAATA
Source organism: Clostridium sp. (assembly GCA_017383505.1). Lineage (GTDB taxonomy): Bacteria > Bacillota > Clostridia > Clostridiales > Clostridiaceae > Clostridium. Next base: position 412 of record JAFNXG010000114.1, on the reverse strand, counting down.
ACCTTTTGGTAGGTTTTATATTTAACAAACCTTCATATAATATATACTATATGAAGGTTTTATGTCTTATATTATTTCATAATTATTTTTACAACTTCCTGTGTGGGATTTTCTATCAATCCTTTCTGCATATTTTCCAGGTCCAAATCTTTCATCTAAGCTTAAATATCCTGTTACTCTAGAAACACCTTGTATATCTCTACTATGACATGTAGGACATTTATTTTCACTACTTAATATAGATGTTCCACATTTCCTACAGTATCTAATATGAAAATTAATACCTATATAACTTATATTAGTATATTTATATGCATAATTTATTATATCCATAATATTTTCTTCTGATGGTAAATCATCTACTTCTATATAAGATATATGTCCTGCATTGCACAGCTTATGATAAGGTGAT
>JAFNXG010000113.1 GCA_017383505.1 Clostridium sp. | reverse complement strand
CAGAACCTTCTCTGCTACCGTAACGGTGACACCGGGCTCGATGGCTTCGCCGGTGTAGAGAAACTCCGTGCCGTCAATGACCACATCAGTGCCGATGATGGTGGGTCAATCATTTTATATACTTTTAATAAATAATTTTTATGTAATTTTTTATCTTATAACAAATATAAATATATTATATAAAGTTTATTTTGGAGGCAATATTGAAAATTTTATTTTTTTTAGTACTTATTTTAATTATTATCTTTATGTATTTTTATTATGAAAAAAAATTAACAGTAGCTAGAAACAAGTTATTACAAACCTCTTCTCAATTTAATAACATTAAAAATAAATATAATAATATTATAACGAAAAATCAAAATGTAAATATTCACTTTTTAACTCCTACTATTAATACAGCTATAACAAATAATAATACTACAGTGTTCTTAGCTCCAATGTTAACTTCTCCTAAGGTTAAAGTACTGGATATAAAAATGGAAGTCAAAATATTGGACAGTGCTATTATAGATGATGAAACTTGGTTTTATATAAGCTTACCTATTGATAGTGCTTATAATTGTAGAGGATGGATTAATAAAAATGATTTTTCATATATACATCAAGAATCTGAAAAAACTATTTCTATATATAAATAAAACTTTAGACTTATGCATATTAATATTTAAAATATGCATAAGTCTTTTTATTTTAAAATTAACATATCATACATATAGTATATAGTACTATAATTAACATAAATGGTATATTAAATACATTCTCTCTACTATTATTATATTTAATACTTAACTCTTCTCTTGAAATTGTTCCTCTTTTAATATTTAATTCCGCTAATTTTTTGATTATATAATATACTAAAAAACTAAATACTACTGCTATAGCCCCATAAAAAATAGCCATAAAAGCCTTTTCTGAAAACTGCAGATTTCTTATACTAACTTCTGTGGATTCATCTATCTTAATTGAATTATTTGAAAATATACTCACTATTTTCTGTAATGTTATTGATGTACCATTTATTAAAAAATGCATTATTACTGATGAAAATATAGAATTAGTTATTCTAACAACTAATGCCAATATAAATCCTAAAACAGATGTATATAAAAATTGTTGTGGATCTAAATGCATTATTCCAAATAATAAGCCTGTTATTATACATGCTAAATATATATTTATATCTTTGTAACCATATAATACTACACCTCTTATTGTTATCTCTTCACTAATAGCTGGTAATACTGCTATTAACAGTAATAAAATTATATATGGTGAATTTACTATTGTTGTTACAAAGTTTCCTATTTCATTTTCAAAGAAAAATTGAGATATCAAAGAGAAAAATGTCATTATAGGCTGACATGCAAAAGCTATTAATATTATTAATACCATATCTTTAAAATATAACTTATTTACTCTTAACACTTCTTTTACTGATTGCTTTGTAATTATTAAATATATTATTGCCGGAAAAATAAAGATTGTAACATGAGCGATTAATAATGCTACTCTATCATCTGTAATATTAAAACTATTAAAAATTCGATGTATTGGTAAAAATACTTGTAATAACATAATTATTAAAAAGTACATATTCGCTTTCAATACATTTTTCATATTTATCTCCCCCTTAATATTTTATTTATTTTTAATGTATATTAATTTATATTGTTGACAATAATATAAATGAAGTTTAAAACTTCATAGTTAATCGCCTCTCCCCCATTTTATTTATATACAAAAATAATCCCGTTAATGCTTAATATATTAATGGGATTATTTTTGTCATGTATTATTTATAACCTTTATTATTAAGTTCATCTTTTAGCATTTTCAATGCATAATTAGTTGCTAAAGCTCTTATTTCATCTCTAGTTCCATCGAACTTACATTTTTTAATTTTTGTACTACCTTCTATATATGTAGCTATATATACTAGTCCTACCGGCTTTTCATCAGTTCCTCCTCCTGGTCCCGCTATTCCTGTAGTTGCTACTGATACATCTGATCCACTTGTCTTTGAAATTCCTTCTACCATTTCTCTAGCAGTTTCTTGACTTACAGCTCCATATTGGTTAATTGTATATTTCTTTACTCCTAATCTTTTTATTTTAGACTCATTTGAATAAGTAACAGCTCCTTCTAAAAAAACTGAAGATATACCTGGATATGAAATTAACTTAGCTGATATCATTCCTCCAGTACATGATTCTGCTGTAGAAATAGTTAATTTATTTCTACATAATATTTCTCCTAAAGTATTTTGTATTGAATTTTCATTAACTATATTCATATTATTAATCCACCTTAATTCATTTAATACTAATTATAACCCTTTTATTGTCATATTTACATATTTTATAAATAAAAAATCTCTAAAGTAAAACCTTAGAGACTCTTTTACTTGTATTTATTTGCACTAATATAATAATCTCCAGACTGATTTATTCCCTCTTCTAATATAAAAAAATTACTTTCTCTTAACATGGAGGTAATTATATTTAGATTTTGCCTATTTGAACTATCTAAAGTTATAGTGAAGTTATCATTTTTATCTACTATTCCCATGTAATCATAAATATCACTATATTCACTTAAACCTAACTTCCCTCGTATATCCATTTTATAGTCTGGCATATTTTACCCTCCTATTATTCTATTTCCCCTTTATTTATATTAACTATCTTTATTTTATGTAAATATTAATTATTTTATTCCTTATAAAAATATATAAGTCTATTAAAAAGTATAAAAAATACTCTTAATAGACTCATTTAACATTTAAGCTTCTGCCTTTAAATTTTTACTTTCCTCTAAAATCTTTCCTACTTCACTTGCAGGAACTTCATCATATCTTAAGAAGACACTTGTAAAGCTACCTCTAGCTTGTGTCATTGATCTCAAATCAGTAGCATAACTAAACATCTCTGACATTGGAATTTCTGCAATAATCTTTTGTACCTTTCCTTCTGGTTCCATTCCAATTACTCTTCCTCTTCTTTTATTTATATCTCCCATTACATCTCCCATATAATTATCTGGCACTAAAATATCAACATTCATTATTGGTTCAAGTAAAATAGGCTTTGCTGCTTCCAATCCTTTCTTATAAGCAATTGAAGCTGCTACCTTAAATGCCATTTCAGATGAATCTACTGGATGATAAGAACCGTCATATAATGTAGCTTTTAATCCAACTACAGGATATCCTGCTAATACTCCATTTGATATACAATCTCTTAACCCTTTTTCAACTGCAGGAATGAAGTTTCTAGGAACTGCTCCACCAACAACCTTATCTATAAATTCTAAATCTAATTCTCCATCTTGTCTTGGTTCAAACTTTATCTTTACATCTCCATATTGTCCATGACCGCCTGATTGTTTTTTATGCTTTCCTTGTACATCAGAGTTTCCTTTTATAGTTTCTCTATATGGTACTTTAGGTTGTTGCAATATAACATCTGCTCCAAACTTACTTCTTATTCTACTTGCTATAACTTCTAAATGTGTCTCTCCTAATCCCCAAACTATAGTCTCTGCATTTTCAATATCTCTTTCAATTTTAAATACAGGATCTTCTTCCATTAACTTAGCTAATGATAATGATATTTTCTCCTCATCACCCTTTGCTTTTGGCAATATTGCCATAGGCATAACAGACTCAGGTAAATTTATCTTATCATAAATTATCTTAAAGCTTTCACTACATAATGTATCTCCAGTAGCTGTATATTGTAATTTAGAAACCGCTCCAATATCTCCAGCAACTATTTCTTGTGTTGAAATTTGATTTTTACCTTTCATAAAGAATAAATGATTTAATTTTTCTTGTTTTTCTTTATTTGTGTTTAATACCGTTAATTCACCTTTTAATTTTCCTGTTATAACTTTAAACAATGATATTTTACCAACAAATGGGTCTGCTATTGTTTTAAATACTAATGCTGAAAAAGGCTTTTTATCATCAACACCTATGAAAACCTCTTCATTATTGCTTAAATTTATAGCTTTTTGTTTAAGACCATTTTCTGGAGATGGGAAACATTGAATTATACTATCTATCATGGACTTTATTCCAATTACTTTTGAAGCACTACCACATAATACAGGTGCTATTTCTCCTTGTGCACATCCTCTTATCAATCCTGAATAAATATCGTCATCACTTAATTCACCATTGTTTAAATACTTATCTAATAATTCTTCATCAGTTTCAGCAACAGCTTCCATTACCATTTGCTTATATTCTTCTATTTTATCTATCATTTCTTCTGGAATATCTATTTCTTCTGTTTTATATGTTTTTAAGTCATATTTCAATGCTGTTTTTGATATTATATCAACTATTCCATTAAATTCGTTCTCTTTTCCTATTGGATATTGAATTGGAATTATCCCCATTCCAAACTTTTCTTGAATTTGCTCTAAAGTCTTTTCAAAATTTGCATTTTCTCTATCCATTTTATTTATAAAAAACGCTCTTGGTAATTTTATTTTTTCACAATAATCCCATGCTTTTTCAGTACCTACTTGTACTCCTGAAACTGCACATACAACAATAGTTGCTATATCAACAGCTCTCATACCTTGATACATTTCTCCTTGAAAATCAAAGTATCCAGGCATATCAACTATATTGATTTTAGTATTTTCTTGTTCAAATGACGCAATTGATGTTGATAAAGATATACCTCTTTTCCTTTCTTCTTGCTCGTAATCCATAATAGTTGTACCCTCTTCAACTTTTCCTAACCTATCTGTATTATTTGTATAAAATAATAATGCTTCCGCTAAAGATGTTTTTCCTGTTGCTCCATGACCTATTAATCCTACATTTCTAAGGTTTTTGTAATTATAGTCCTTCATAACATATTGATAATACTAATCTAGTATTATCCCTCACCCACCTTTCTTATATAGATTTATTGATTGTATTTTATTGGTAACTATTATTTTAAAGTTATACTTAATCTGTATGATTTTATGGGCATAAATAGTACATAATTAATT
>JAFNXG010000112.1 GCA_017383505.1 Clostridium sp. | reverse complement strand
TGGTATATATGGATAATATGGATAGGAATCGCCATATATAATCCTTCCTTTTTAAATATATTATTAGGAATGAGTGTATTATTAACAGTATATCAAGTAATGGCTTATGAAGACCATAATAACATAAACTATTTAATATCATATCTACCAGTTAAAAGAAAAGAATATGTGCTATCTAGATACTTATTAGGTATTGTGAGTATATTATTAGCTTCTATACTATTATGTATAGTATATTTTGTATCAACAAAAATAAATCCACAACAAGAAATGTCATTAGATATATTACTACCTACAAGTATAATATCAGCTATATTATCTATGTCTGTAATAATTCCTTTAGTTTTAAAGTTTGGTATAAATAAAGGAAGATTGTTTATGACTATGATAGGTATTGTAGTATCTACAATACCAGTATCAATAATGTCAGAAATAAGCGAAGATCCTAAAACACTAGAAACTATTATGAATGCCATTAATGCTTTAGGTATTCCAGTAATTACAGTTGTTACAAGTGTTATAATATTATTAATATCTATAGCTATAAGTATAAATCTATACAAAAATAAAGAAATTAAAGAAGCTTAAATTAATATTTACAAGTGAGACTTTTAAATTGTATTAATACATTTGTATATTATCTTTCAATATCGTATCTTATTATTATAGAATTTACTTGGGGGGTATTGTAATGAGAGAAAAACATGTTAATACAAAAGATCTAACTAAAATATCAATTATGGCTGCATTAGTTTTTGCAGCAACATATTTAATTAAAGTTCCTTCCTTAAATGGTTATATGCATATAGGTGATTCTATGGTAATTATATCTGCTATAATCTTAGGAAAGAAAAAAGGAGCTTTAGCTGCAGGATTAGGGGCTGCATTATGTGATTTATTAAGTGGATACATGCAATATATAGTTCCTACATTTTTAATTAAAGCCCTTATAGTATTAATTACTGTTTCTATTGCAGAGAAATTAATAGCTAAAACTAAATTTGCCTGGGTTATTGGAGCTATTATAGGATGTATATTCCAAGTATTTGCATATACTTTAGTAGAAACATTCATGTATGGCTTTGCAGGCGCAATGGCTTCTGTTGTAGGTAATATTATTCAATCTACTGTTGGACTAGTTATATCAATGATATTAGTAACAGTTCTTGAAAAATCAAATGTTTTAAAGAAACTTAAAAGTGCATAAAAAAAACTCTCTCAAAATTACTTTGAGAGAGTTTTTTTGTTCTATATATCTTCTAGAATCCAAATGGTATTCCGAATGCAAAGAATGCTAATAATAATATTGTCCAACTGATTATGAAGCATATTGAATATGGCATCATTAATCTAATCATATCTCCAATTGTATATTCTGGCTTGTACTTTCTCATAAATACTAATATAATACCTGCATAAGACATTAATGGAGTTATTATGTTAGTTGATGAGTCAGCAACTCTGTAAGCAGCAGCAACAACTTCTGGTGTCATATTTGAATTTACTTGGTATAACATTGGTAAGAATATTGGTCCAAGTAACATCCATTTTGAAGTTAATCCACCAACAAATAAGTTAATTAACCCTGTTATTACTATAAATCCTATTATTAAAAGTATTGGATACTCTGATAAATTTATAGCTTTTAATGCACTTCCACCTAAGTAAGTAATATAAGTTCCAAGTCCACTCTTACTTAATAATGCTAAGAAGTTATATGAGAAGAATGTTAAAACAAGTACTGAACCCATTGTTCCCATTTGTTTCCCCATACCTTTTACTACATCATTAGCAGATTTGAATTTTCCAACCTTTAATCCGTAGAATACACCAGGTAAGAAGAATAAGAATGTAATTAAAATAATTATGTTATCCATAAATGGAGTTACTTTTGAACCTGTTTCTGGATCAATAAATGTTTTTAATGGTCCAAAGTATAATCCTACGCAACATAAAACAGCAATTAAAAATCCTAATCCAGCAAACTTAAGACCTTTGTTTTCTATAGGTTTAACCGTAAAGTCATCTAAGTTCATATCTTCTGGAACAACGTAACTTTCTTTTTCTAATCTTGGTTTTATTATTTTAATAGTAACAAAAGCACCAACTGCTGCTAATAAGAATGTAGAAGCTAATATAAAGTAATAGTTCATTGTAGGTGCATTTAAAGCTTGTCCAGCAGCATTAGTAAATGGTACACCTTGTCCTTCAGCAAATATCTTAGCATTATTACCGATAATTATATCTATTGGTGTTGATGGTATTAAGTTAGCACTAAATCCTGCAGATACCCCTGCAAAAGCAGCAGCCATACCAATAAGTGGATTTTTCTTTAATCCAACATATAAAAGACCAGCTAATGGTATTAAAATTACATATCCTGCATCTGTAGCAATACTACTCATAATTCCTAAGAATACTAATACTACAGGAAGCATTTTATCAGAAACTTTTAATCCAACCTTTTTTATTATTGTTGATAAAAGACCTGATTCTTCTGCAAGTCCAACACCAAGCATAACAATAAGAATTGTTCCTAAAACTCCGTTACCGTATGCTAACCAGTTATTAAGTAATGCATTTGAAAATATCCAACGAATATTTTCTGCTTCAAACATGTTTAAAATAGTGTGTGTAGTATAACTTCCATCACCATTCATAACATCAAATGTTTTTCCCCCTAGGAATAATGTAGCAAATAAAACTACTACATAGAAAATAGCAAATATTATAACTGGATCTGGTATTTTCTTTCCTATTTTCTCAATTAAAGACATTTTTTTCTCTTGTTGTAATTCAATTACATTTTCTTTCTTTCTCTGTTCCATTTTATCTCCCCCGCGTTATCCATATCTAACTTAATATTATCTTACTATATACTTGTTAATTTATCAAGTTTGTTAAATAAAGTTTATTAATATATATTTTATTTGAGATTTTTTTTATTAATTTAATAATTTAAGTTCCTTTTTTTGATATTTATTATTCATTTTGTAAATTTACTTATATTACCTTTTCTTCAAATTAGCATTTATTTCTATTAATTTAAGTAAAATTTTACATAAAATATCTTATATATAAAAAAGTAGTATAATTTTTTATCAAGAGTAAATTTTTGAAAAGATACTAAAAATCAAATCTTTATAAATGATATATGTGTAATATGTAATATTTAAAGTCCAGCAAAATATTTTGCTGGACTTTAATTCATAATAGATTAAAATTGTTTATCAATTATCAAGTTTACATTTTAAACCTTTATATTTTCCATTCTTCTTCAAATAAAAAAGCAAATCTCACTACTGCTTTTTTCACTTCATTATCTTTTGTATAATCAACACAATAAATGCTTTCTCGAAGAGAGATTATCTCTATGGAATCTACTTCACCATCAATATTCTTTATGTGCTGATGGATTTTTTTTATACAAATTTTAGGTTGAATGACTAACGAATATATAAGAAGTAACATTGCAAAAGCAATCCCCAATAATACTTCCATTAAACACCTCCGACTAAATAACATCGCTATTTTATTTCTATAATTCTTGAATATAATAATACAATTGATACTTAGTTTCTATAATTAAATTATACCATAATATTCAAGATATTATAATTGTTTGTAAATTTCAGCATATATAATTACTCACTTAATCCTTCTTCTTTTTAAACTTATCTATTCTGCTATAAATCATATTACCTTGTGATATTTTAGAATAAATATCTTCATATAATTTTAGTAATTCTTCATTTTCACTTACCATTTCAGACCTATTATATATTTTAGCTTTTTCAATCATAGTTTTATCACATATTATACTTAATATAATATTAATAATGACTATATTTAGTAATTTACATATATAAAAAAAGATATAGGATTTAATAAAATACTATCAATTCCTATATCATTTTTTGTCTATTATATTATTTTATAAACTCTAACTATTTACTTAATTCATTAATGTAACCAAAATTTCTTCAACTGTAAAAACATCATTAGTTTCAAATATTTCTGCTAAAGCTTCAATATTTTCTTCTAAATGTTCTATATCCTTAGAGTACATATGTGCTATATCTACTATATCTGCATCTGTAAGATCTCCCTCTTCTGTAAATCTTACTATACATAACTCTTTAATCATTAAATAACTTACTATAGCTGTTTTAACCTTTGCTGATACATCATAATCAAAAACAGCCTTCATGAAATATCTGAATATAAAGTAAACTAATATATGTTCAAATTTATACATTGATTCTTCATAGTACTTGTTAAAAGATTTATGTTTAACTAAATAAATCTCTTTATCTTCTTCACTTTGCCAGAAGTATCTTATTGCATCATCTAGTCCTAAAGGATCATTAGGGTGTATGTGTTTTAAATTCTTAAATACATTAAAATATTCCTTCATATTTTCATATTTAGTATCTTCTTTACCTTTATATTTTGATAATTCATCTATAAATCTATTTACAAAGCTTTTTTCAATGTACTTATCTCTTACAGCTTTTATATTACCTATTTCATTTTCATCTATTTTATCTTGAACTTCTTTAATAAATGAAAGAACAATAGCTGCTCTAGTATTTAATTCAATATTTCTATCTTGTAAAATATCAAATACTACCTTTCTACATTGCATAAGTTCTATATAAAGTCTTGCATTTATATCATTATATCCACTAACCTCTTCATCATTTTCACTTAATTCAAATATTGCTTTTTTAGAATCTCTTAATATTATTCTAGCTGCTTCTGGACATGATAAAGAAATTCCAATTTCACGTAAGCTTCCAAACTCCTCTAGATATCTTGGATATTGCTTACATGTATAACAAAGAGCATCTTCTCCAACTTCATTATAAATATCACATAATTTATTTTCATTTAAAAATGGACAATTATTCCCCTTTAAAACAAATATGTTTTCTCCAGCATCATGAACTATTTCACTTCTTAATCTATCTCCAAAATCACCTTTAACATTTTGATACTTATTGTAAGTTTCATCATCAATAACTATTCCCCAGCCAGCACAACATGTATCTTCACACTCTGAAGCTATACATTTAAATTCCTTAAAATATTCTGGTACTCTTATTTTCATTTCTTTTCCTCACATCTTATGTTTATTGCTTTTCTTATATTTTCATTTTTTTATTTTAATATTTATTAATCTTACTTTCAAGTTTTAAAGTAATTTTAAAATCTTCACTATTTTTGAAGCTTCTGTTTGTTTAATACTTATTATTACATGTATTAAATTCAACGCATAAATTAGCAAGAGTTCTATTAATAAAATCATTTGTAACATATGCATTATCTGAAAATAATAATCCATAATCGCTATTAAATCTACTTAACATGAGAATAATATAAAAATTAGTTATACTTATTTCTACTGTAGCATGGTAAAGTGGAACTATTGCTTCTGAGTTTGAAATAATATAGGTTAACGCAGGGATAAATATACTCTCTAAATCATAATTATTGCCCATAATTATCTTTATAAACGCATCTGCATTTTCATCTTCATGTATGCTAGTATTACTATCATAATTTATATTTCCCTTCTCAACTTCGTTAATATATATACCAATAAGAAAACAATATAAATCTATTTGTAAGTTTGCATTAGATATAAAATTAAAGCTTAATGGATTTAATG
>JAFNXG010000111.1 GCA_017383505.1 Clostridium sp. | reverse complement strand
GATTTTCTAAAACTTCTTTTGTCTTACCCCTTTCTACTATATGTCCGCCATATAAAACAATAATATTATCACTTAATTCACTACTCACCTTTAAATCATGAGTAATTATTAAGAATCCTATATTTAATTCTTTATTAAGATTTCGTATAAGGGTTATAAATGAGTCTCTTGAAGCTAGATCTAATGCACTAGTGGGCTCATCCATAATTATTAATTTAGGATTTAAAGCTATAGCACTAGCTATCATAAATTTTTGTGCCATTCCACCAGAAAGCTCTTTTGGATACCTTTTTAAGTCATCCTTACACAAACCTACCCTATTCATAAGATGAGTCATTCTTTCTCTTATTTCACTTTTATCGTAACCTTTTATTAAAATTTCCTTTAACTGATTTTCTAAAGTCATTGATGGATTAAGTAATTCAATAGAATTTTGTAATACTATAGAAAACTCTCTCATTCTTAGCTTTCTTCTTTCTTCATCCTTCATAGATAAAAGTTCATTTCCATTTAAATAAACCTCACCACTAACAGGAATTTTTTTATCCATAAGACATGATATAGCTTTTGCAATAGTTGTTTTTCCACTTCCTGATTCACCAATAATAGATAAAATTTCACCATTTTTCATGGTAAAAGAAATAGGATGAAGTGTAAACTCTTTATATTCAACAGAAAGATTATTTACTTTTAACATTTCATCCATACTATTCTCCTCCTAATAAATATTGTTCTAATGCTCTTGAAAATAATCTTAAGATCAATACAGATATAATTAATGAAAATATAGGTGGCATTAACCACCACTTCCAAAATTCACTGAAATATATTCCTGAAAAAGATGTTGCTTTAGATATCATAAGTCCCCATGATTTTGCTGTTGGATCAGATAGTCCTAAATATGCAAGTGATGATTCTTGAATTATTGACTTTCCAATAACAGCAATCCCATTAATCATTAAAAGTGGACTTATATCTCTACTTAAATGCTTTATAATAATATAAAAAGTACTTCCACCATAGCTTTTTGCAAGCTTTATATATTCTCTATCCTTAATAGATATGACCTTTGCTCTAAGCTGTTTTGCAATTTGAGCCCATGAAAAGGCTGCAATGATTAATATAATATTCCAAGTACTCTGTCCAAAAAATGCACCAATTACTATCATTATTGGAAGCTGTGGTACTGATAAAAACACGTTTATTAAAAATATAACCACATGATCAAATTTACCACCTACGTATCCTGATATAATACCTAAAACTCCTCCTAAAATAGAAGCAAAAATAGCAGTAATTATTCCTATACACATACTTCTAAAAAATCCATTAGATATTTGAGCATAGATATCTATTCCCAAATTATCTGTACCTAAAATATGATTTAAATGAGGCGCCTGTAAAGATTCTCCAGAAGGTAGAAATGCGCTATGTCCATAAATGTATGCTCCATAAAAGAAAAATATAGTAAGTAAAGAAAATAGAATTACATAAAATTTTATCTTTTTCACTTCTATACACCTCTTTTGTCAATATAATTATTTATACTATCTGAAATAAATAAGCTTATTAATACAATAATTGATGATAGTAAAAATATACCTTGAATCATTGTATAATCTCTAAATCTTACAGCTTCTTTCATAACTGTACCAAGTCCAGGATAAGCAAAAACATTTTCAATTAGTAATGTTCCACCTATAGTACTTCCTATACTAAGAAAAACCCTTGCCACTATAGGAGTAATTCCATTTATAAATATATATTTCCAAAGTATTATATTTTCCTTTAATCCCTTGGCCTTTGCATTAAGAAGATATGGCTTTTCTAATATATTTAAAAAGCTAGCTCTTGCAGTAAAATAAAATTTAGGAATTGTAACTATACACATTGCTGATATAGGTAATAAACTATGAATAAATATATCATATACCCACTGTAAGGTATTTTTATATTCCTTAAATGATGTCACTGCCCCTGAAAGTGGAATAAATTTAACTTTTGCGGCTATGAAAAACAATAAAATTATGCCTATTAGAAATGGTGGTATCTCTGTAATAACTGAAAGTATTCCATAAATTACTTTATCAAATCTATTACTTCTTACACATATAAGTGCTAAAAATGATCCTATAATTAAGCTTATTATTAAGGTTGTACCCATTATATAAAGTGTCCAAGGTATTCTTTCCTTTAAAATTTCAGTAACTTCTCTTTTATAATGAATACTTATCCCTAAATCTCCTTTTATATTTTTCTTAATGGTTTCTATAAACTGCTCTCCAAAAGGTTTATCTAATCCATAATATTTCTCCATCATTATCCTTTGCTCTTCGCTAAATTCCATTGTTATATCCTCTCCAGATACTGAAGAAGTATAACTAAATGGATCACCTGGCATTAATCTAGGAATAGAAAAGTTAAATATATAAATAAATATAAACGAGGCTATAAGAACTACTATTCTTCTTTTCATGTAACCTCCACTTCTTTATCTCTTCATATATGATAATCTATTTTGTTCTGCTTGTTGATAAGCATAAGTTTTCATCCATCCATCATAATAATCTTTTCTATACATTGAATAGCTTGATTTATTTGCAATTACAAATAGAGGTATCTCGTCACTAACTTCTTTTTGTAATTCCTTAAAAATCTCAATTCTAGCTTGAAAGTCTGTTTCATAAACCTGTTTTTCTGCAAGTTCAGTAAGAGTTTCACTACTATGACCTATTGCAGCCATATAACTTGGACTTGTCCCACTAAATTTTACTTCATCTGAAAATAATGTTCTCATATATGTTGGTGGATTATTTCCCCATCCTCCATTACCAACAATAGCAAATTCATAATTACCTTCATTAATCATTGTATCTCTTGTAGCAGAGTCATAAGCTACAATATTAACATTTATTCCAGCTTCTATAAGGTTATTTTTAATTATTTCTCCTATATTTATATCATCACTACCATCTGAAATTAAAAGTGTTACATTATAACCTTTACCTTCAAATACCTTCTTTGCCTCTTCAAGATTATATTTATACTTTGTAACTTCATCATTATAATAAATACTTCCCTCTGGAATATACCCTGCACTTCCTACTGTTCCAGCTCCACGAAATACATTATCAACTATTGATTGTCTATCTAAAGCTGCATAAATAGCTTGTCTTAATTCTATGTCTAAAAAATCTGGACACTTTTCATAATTAATAAGCATTTTATAACCAAAATCATTTGATTTTTCTACTATACCAATAGAACTATCATTTAAATATCTATCTTTTAAATCTACTGGCATTGCAGTTATATCAATTTCTCCGTTTTCAAAAGCTAAAATAGCATCACTAACTGGTATAAACTGAATTTTTTCAGTCGCCTGTTTTCCATTAATCCAGCCTTCATATGCTGTAAACTCATATGTTCCTGAAGCACCATCATACTCTGTACACTTATAAGCACCACTACCTATTAAATATCCATCACCTTTATATGAATACGGATCTTCAACCTTTTCCCAAATATGTTTTGGTATTATAACAAAGGAACCTAAAGTAGTTAATGTATCTGCATTTGCTTCTTTAACTGTTATAGTAATAGTTTTTTCATCTACTATTGTATAGTAGTCCACTATAAACTTATCTCCTACTCCAAGAGAATTATTTAGTGGAGGATTTTCTTTAAAATAATCAATTGTAAATGCCACATCTTCTGTAGTTAAAGGTTTACCATCTTGAAATGTTAAATTATCAAACAAAGTAAAAGTATAATCAGTCTCATCAAAACTCCAACTTTCTGCAAGCCATGATACATTACCTTTTTCATCTTGTTCTAAAAGACTTCCATAAACAAGCTTCATTTTCGATGTACCAGGACCTCTAGTTTCATGTAAAAAAGGATTTGGTACTCCCCAGTCTGTTCCTCCTTCTTCTTTTAAAGTTTCAACTAAATATCCGTTTTCACTTTTT
>JAFNXG010000110.1 GCA_017383505.1 Clostridium sp. | reverse complement strand
TGTATTTATTGGTTTAATACTTTTATGTGTAGGTACTTTATTATTAAATAAAAAATCAAAATATAATGCATAATAAATAATATTTTACAAATCAGAGTAATATAAAAAATGCCTGCGGAATGATTACATAAAATATAATTATCCGCAGGTAATTTATTTACACATATTTAAGTTACATCATTAACAAAAACTTCTTTACCCTTAAATACTATAACTAATTTTTTAATGTCAGTTATTCCTCTACTTAAAAGCTCTGTTTCATATTTTTTATCTTCTATTTGTGTCTTTGCTTCTTCTATTAATTGTTCTATTGTCTTTTTATTATTCTTTCTTGCTCTCTTAAATTCTATTATAATCCCTGGTTTAGTTATATCTTTTGGTATTACCATTACATCATATCTTCCGTATCCTGATTCTCTATTTGATAAAACATAATGTGTATTATTTAAAGCTACTAGCATCCCTAAAACAAAACTATGGTACACTCTTTCTGGTTCTTCACCTGATACATCAAAATAACTTAATGATTTTTCTACATAATCTATAAAAATTTCTTCAAAAACTTCATAATCAAAGTTTATTAAAGCCTTTAACATCTCGTTATACTCTGATGATATATAGCTTTCACTAGCCCAATCTTTAATGATTTTATTATACATATGCTTTACCTCTACATTAGGTATAGCTACTTCATAATATATTTCATCTTCTTTTCTTATTTTATCAACTACCTTTAAATATCCAGATAGAAGTAAAAAACTCCATACATTATTTTCATTAGCTTCAATATCTGCCATAATTATATTTTCATCTATTGTAGTTTCTATTGTGTTACCTTTTAAAAGTTCTTCAAAAGATTTCTTTAATCCATCGCTTCCTTTAGCTAGTATGGTTTTTATAATTTTGTTTTCTGATGTATTTACCCAATAAGGCATAAAATATTCATTTTTATCTTTTAAATATGAAAGAGTAGACCATGGATTATAAATTACTGTATTTCCAAATAGATATCCATTATACCATCTTTTAAACTCATCTTTTTCTTTTACTATATTAAAATCATTTAACATTTTCTCTATTTCAACTTCTGTGAAACCAAATTTATCACTATATCCTTCTTTCAATATAGAATATACATCTAAGTTATTTAATCCTGAAAATATACTTTCTCTTGCTACTCTAAGTATTCCAGTTAAAAGGGCTTTTTCTAAATATATATTATCTTTTAATGTATTTGAAAGAAAGTTTCTCATAAATGCTATAGTGTCATCATAAATACCTGAAAAATAGCTATGTTGAATAGGTGTATCGTACTCATCTATTAAGATAATAATTTTCTCTCCATAGTAATCATATAGATATTTACTTAGATTTTTTAATGACATTTCTAACTCTGCCTTTGTACTTACTTTATTAATAATTTTATCAAAATAATCTTTATCAACTTGAAAAGTTAAGCTTTCATATAAGTAGTAATGTTTTTTATATATTTCTGAAACAAAAAAGGCTAATTTCATTTGAAAGTCTTCAAATTTGTCATGTTTTTCATCTTTAAAAGTTAAATATATAGTAGGGTATATCCCTTGTCTCTTCATTATATCTTGTTCCTTTTCTATTAAAAGGTTATTAAAAAGATATCTTCTGTCCTCATCACATCTCTCTACAAAATATCTTATCATTGATAAATTAAGAGTCTTTCCAAAACGTCTTGGTCTTGGGATTAATATTATTCTTGAACTATCTTCAAAAATTTCTTTTATAAGTAAGCTTTTATCCACAAAATACTCATTATTTTCTATAATACTTCTAAAATCACTTTCTCCTAAAGCTATCTTCTTCACTATTACACCTTCTTTCATCTTTAAATATTCCAGATTCACTTATACTATTAATTATTATATCATAATTCGAAATACCTAAACATAAGTCCTTTAAACTAAAAAAAGACGATAAAATCCATACTAGACTTTATCGCCTTATTTAAACTTAAAAATTACTCATAACTTTTAAATATAAATTCCATTTATAAAACTACTTTTGCTTAACTTCTTTAGCCTTAACAGGTTGTACAATCTCTTTATTTATTCCAACTATCTTCATAATTTGCTCAGATCTTTCCTTAGTTGATCCTGTAATTACTGAGTATTTAACATTTTCAGCATCTAAGAATCCTAAGATAGCCTTATCAACCATTTGAGCAACTTCTTCATCTTGCCATCTAACTCCATCTTTCTTATAACCAAATTCTCTTGGTACAAAGAATATGTGATCATATTGTGGTAGATCTCTAATTGCTAAGCTATATAAATCATTTAAGATTTCAATTTCTTTCTTAGTTCTCTTTTTATCTCCAAGCATTAATCTTCCATATATGTAAGGTACGAAAGTAGCATAATCAGTTACAGCATAATCATGATCATCTAAGCTCTTTTCTAAGTGTAATTGACCTAAATATATTCCATATTGTTCTGAAATAGATTCAATCATTCCCTTATCTCTTAAATAATCAGTACTATATTCTGTAGCAACTCCTACATTTATATCTCTGATTTTTAAGTCTACGTATAATTGTTGAATTAATGTTGTTTTACCACATCTTGGTCCACCTAGTATAGCAATTCTTACTGGCATTGGTAACTCCTCCAAATATTTATATAGATTTTAGGTTTTTTATTCGTATTACCGAGAGAATTAATTATACCATAACTATAACTTTTTTCAACGACAATTTTTTCTTTATTTCGCGTTGCCCCTGGGGCGCCTCCGGGGTGCCCCAGGGGCAACGCAGAATAAATATTGTAAAATTTGTTAATAATTCTATATATATTTAAACTATTTAAAGGAGATTTAAAATGGTAACAAAAAAAAGACCTTGGTTTCCAGGCGCATGCTATCACATTACAAATCGAGGAAATAATAAACAAAAGATTTTTTTAGATAATGACGATTATAAAATGTATATGTATTTTGTAAAAGACACACTAAATTTCTATGAGGAATTAAACTTCAAACTTATAAGCTATTGTCTTATGCCAAATCATATTCATTTACTATTAAAAACAGATTCACAAGATCCAGCTGTATTTATGAGAAGATTAAATAGCTTATACGCTACATATTTTAATAATAAACATGAATATGTAGGTCATTTATTTCAAGGAAGATACTTTAGTAATATTATTACTTCTGATTATGAATTGTTAGAGATAAGTAAGTATATTCATTTAAATCCCGTAAAAGCAAATATAGTTAAACTTCCTGAAAATTATACTTGGTCTAGTTTTAGCAAAATACTTTCAAATAGTAGTCATATTCCAACTAATCTATATA
>JAFNXG010000109.1 GCA_017383505.1 Clostridium sp. | reverse complement strand
GCTGGTTGTTCAAGATCTATTGAAGTTAGTGAAAAGGAATTTGATAAAGCAGTAAAAATAATAAAAGAAAATAATGCTCCTATAGGAGAAATATATAAAAAATATGTAAATGAAAATATTAGACGCTATATGTATGATAAAATAACAATTTAAATATAATTTTTATTCAGGAGGATATATGATATATTTAGACAATGCTGCTACTACATTTCCAAAACCAAATGAAGTTTATACTGAAGTAGATAATTGCTTGCGCACATATTGTGCAAATCCTGGAAGAGGTTCTCATAATATGTCTATTAAATGTGAAATGAAAATATTAAATTGTAGAAATTTACTTGCAACTCTATTTAATATCAGTGATCCTCTTAGAATAATATTTACTTCTAATACTACAGATTCATTAAATATCGCTATTAAAGGATTACTAAAACCTGGTGACCATGTTATTACAACTATGATTGAGCATAATTCTGTTTTAAGGCCTCTTCACTCTTTAAAAAAGGATAATATAGAAATAACTACTATTCCTGTAGATTTAAAAGGTTATTTAAATTTAAAAGATATACAAAACTCTATTAAAAGTAATACTAAAGCTTTAATTGTAAATCATGGTTCAAATGTCCTTGGAACAATTCAGGATATAGTTTCTATAGGAGAACTTGCTAAAAAATTTGGTTTAGTATTTATTGTTGATGCTGCTCAAACTGCTGGATATTCTGATATTGATGTAAAAAAAATGAATATAGATTTACTTGCCTTTCCTGGTCATAAATCTTTACTAGGCTTACAAGGAACTGGTGGTTTGTTTATTTCTGAAAATATCAATTTATCTTCTCTTAAAGAAGGGGGAACAGGTAGTAATTCAAATTCAATTATTCACCCCGATTTTTGTCCTGATAAATTTGAAAGTGGAACCTTAAACACCCCTGGTATAGTAGCTTTATCAGAAGGTGTAAAATTTATACTAAATAAAGGTATAAATAATATTCGCAATCACGAAATTAACTTAATGGAGTATCTTACATCTGAATTAAAAAAGTTGCCTTATATAAAAATATATGGTGAAACAGAGCCCTCTATAAAAACTCCTGTTTTATCTTTTAATATGGATAGATTCGATAGTTCTGATATAGGTAAAATTTTAAGTAAAAAAGAAATTTTCTTACGGACTGGTTATCATTGTACTCCTCTTATTCATAAAATTATTGGAACAGAGTTTAAGGGGACAGTACGTATAAGTCCTGGTTATTTTAATACTTTCTACGATATCGAAACTTTAATAAATGTATTAATAGAAATAAATAATTCTTATTAATGGATATAAAAATACCTGCTTTATATAAACATAAAAGCAGGCATTTTTTATATTTTATTCTGTTCCTCTAAATAACTTTTTTATAAAGGAGTCGGTACTATTTTTCTGTTCTAATATTTCTATGGTACTTTTTAAATCGTTAATTTTATTTTTATTATTCTTTATAGTTTCATTTAATTTATCAACATTTCTTTTTAACACTTCAACTTCATTTATATAAGAGTTTCTATCTTCAATTATTCTATTGATCTCTTCAGTATATTTTGCACCCTCTCTTCTAAGTTTTAAAAGTTCATCATTTAACTCTAAGATTTCTTTTTTACTGTCTGAATCTATTTTTTTAATTTCATCAAGAAGTTGTTTAATTGATTCATTTTTTATACTCAACTTTTCATTAATTTCTTTTATTATATTTTCTTTATTACTTATATCCTCATTATACTTATTTTTATCCTCTTCATTCATACTTCTTAAATAATTAATTTTTATTTTTAAATTTTCTATTTCCTCTAAATTTTCCTTTTTCTCTACTTTAAATATATCAATCTTTTCTTGTAATCTTACTATTTCTTCATTAAGCTCTAAAACTTTCAAATTATTATCCTTAGAAATACTTTCACTTTCTTTTTCTAATTTATTAAACTTATCCTCATATTCTTTAATTACTATTTTATTTTCTATTAACTTATCTTGTAATTCACTTATTTCATAATTTTTCATATTTAACTGATTATTTAAGTCATCTATATCTTTTATCAAGCCTTTATTTTTATCATCAAATCCTTCAAGCTTTTCAGATAATTCATTAAATGCCCTTTCATATTCTTTAATTTTAACTATAAATAGCTTTATATATTCTATATCTATTGAGTTATTAACCATGCTACTATTATTTATTAACTCTTCTGCTTTTATAGCTATCACACTATCATTCATAATATTGTCAGAACTATTAACACTATATTCAAAACTTTTAATAATTCTCTTTTTTATAAATTGGCTATCTGTAAATATATCTATATCATTACTGTTAATAACTAAGATATTATTTTTAGCTATATTTTTATCTGATGTGTAATTATATTTTTTTGCATAGACTAAATTACTAAAATTAATATCTTCAATTGATTTTCCACTTCCATCTATATCTAACTCTTTTATCTTTAATAAGTTTTTAATAAGATATATTAAATAAAGCTTGTTATTATCTGCAATATACATATCCATCAAATCTATATTAGGTGCTAATTCTTGTATAAGTTTGTTTTTTATTTTACCATTTCCTATCCAACAAATTATATTTGTTCTTTCATTATAGCTACATATATATGAATACCCTATTATATCCCCTACTCTAGAAAAGTCAAAATTACTTATTCGAAAATTACTTATATCTAACTCATTAAATTTAAGCCAAGTATTTGTTTTTAAATCGTAAATTCTATATCCTATAGAATATGGATATCCTTTTTTTATATAGCATATAGCTAATCCATCATCACTTGCACTAACTACAAATGGAGTGCTACAACTTGTTTCTATATTATCTATTTTTACAGATGGAGTTAATGTTAGCTTATTTGTAAGAATTCTAAAATATATTGATTTTTCTTTTTCTGTTTCAATAGTATAAAATATATTTAATGAATTATTAACAGAAGTAATTTGAATATCATTCCCATTTAATGAGCTTCTCATTAAAACTATATTATTTTCTATATTATCATTTGAAAAATTACTTAATATCAATTCTCCACTTAAACTTACATATATAATTGAAATTGCTTGTCCCTTACTCAAAAAAACAGATTTTAATTCTTTACATTTATCTATTATGCTTCTTTCTTCAACAAATATATTATTAGTATATTTTCTCAAATACATTTTTTCATCTTGTATATAAAAGTTAATTAAATTATTTTCTATCTCTACCCAAAAATTATTCTTTTCACATTCTCTCATAACTTTCCTCCACCATATCATTTCTTTATTCTATATACCAGATATCAAGTATTCACTTAATTTATACTTAATAATTTATATATAAGTTTATCCTTTTCGTTAATTATATTGTTTAACTCTTTTATCTTTTCATCATACTCAAGATGCTTCTTTTGGTAATATTCTTCGATATTAAAAATATTCTCTGTAACATCTAATTTATTATTCAAATTATTTTCATGAAATAATAGTTCTAGTTTTTTATAATTATCATTTTTTAAGTTATTAAATATTTCTTCATTTCTTATAAGGGTATATACTGCGGCCCTCTTCATATAAGTACTTATCTTTTCCACTTTATCTCCTATTATTTTTATTATTTTTGTATTTATACTACTTATTGTCTTTCCAGAATAACTCATAGTCCAACTATTTAAATCCCTAGATACTGCACTTCTAATACAATTATTATTTTTCCATACCAAGTACATCATTCCCATATAAACTGAAATTTTGGGCTCTATTATATTTTTAGGAATATTCTCTATAGATTCCTCATTAGTTATTCTATCTAAATTTCTTCCTATTTTTAAATGTCGATATTTCAAGTATAAATTATTATTTATTTCTTTATTATAAATAATAACTGGTTTATTCTCATATTTAATTATGGAAGCATTAAATGTATTAGGTAATAAAAAGCTCTCTTCCGTACTATCTTCTAATAAATCATATAATACATATTCTTCACATTCATTTTTTTCTGAAATTAATAGCATAGCCTTATTTTCATCTATATAAGTAGAAAATGGCTTTATTTTACTATTTAAAGTATTATCAGAAATAATACTAAAATTATTAGATATACTGATATTACTATTAAATATAAAAGATTTATTATTATTCCATCCTCTAAATATTAAATTTATTTGATCTGTACTTTTTATTATCATCGTTAATGAATCTATACTTTGTGCATATTTTTTAGAATTCATAACTAAACACTTATTAATTTTTACGCTATTGCTATTATCAATAGTAACCTCAAATAAGTGTATCAAATACTTCTCATCATATAAGCTTATCCAAATTGCTCTATCAAAATATTCTAAACAATAGTCTAAAACATTTTCATGTATTACTTTAGTTTTTCCTAAAAAATTTATGTATAAAACTTCTTCCTCCATAAATACTTTATACAATTTATTTTTGTAATTAAGCAACTTTAAATTATTAATCATAATACCATCCAAAACATACTATATAGTAAAAATATGAATACTCTTTTTCAAATATTCCCTTAATACTTAAGTAAGCTATTATATATTGTTTTTTTCACACTTTATAGTACAACTCATATTATATTATTAGATTAGTTGATAATCTAATAATAAGGAGGATTATATATGTTACAAGATAATTTTAACTTATCACAATCTGAAACACTTACTGATGAGTGTGTAATAGCAAAAAAAATCTATGGTCGTTGTAAACAACAAGATTGCTTAAAACCTATAGATTGTTCTAGAGTTCACTCAGCCCCTTGTCCAAACACTGAACTGCCACCAGACATACCTGATTCAATAAGAATAGGATCTAGTATTTTTACTGGAATTTCACTTACAAATGTAGGTACTTCAACATCACCATTAATAACTGACTTAGCAACAGGCGATATTATTGAATTTGATGATACTGTAGCTTCTATCAGAATTACTGATTTTACAACTACTATAAACGCAACTGTAAGTGAACCTGGACAATTTTCACCTCCTGGATGTTATGACGTAACTGTACAATATACATTTAATTATAATTTATCATTACTTGATTCTGCAGGAAATCCAATTTCCGTTACTTTAAATGGAGCTACTTCAAATACAATTCCTGCTTCTACTTCTTATAAGAAACAAATTTCACTAGAAGGTGGCTGTATTAGTCCTAATGTTTCAATAGTTTCTTTTGATAGTTGCGATGGTGGAGTACAAACTGATTCAACTTTACCTTGTGTTTATGTTCAAGCTATTGCAAATCCATTAGCAGTTAATTTAGGTGTATATCCTGCATCTACTGCTACCGCTACTGGTACAACTCCTATTATAGTAACACCTTGCATAATACCTTCTTCTGATATAGCTTTTCATGCAGATGTAGTAATTGGTTTATTCACAATAATTGCATTATATAGGGTTACAAACTTGACAGTAGCTTCAGCTGGACCTTGTGAAGTTCCTTGCTGCCAACCATCTGTAATTAATGATCCATGTGCAGGGTTTAATCAATTATTATTCCCATACGAAGACTTCGACCCTCCATATAGAAAATGCTAATATTTTTTAAAACTTAATACTTTTATCAAGTGATGATAACAAAAATCTCTACGAGAAAGTAATTAAATTATTACTCTTTCTCGTAGAGATTCCTTTATATAAAGGATATATTTTTAGATAACTCTTCCTCAGTAATTATAAACTCATTATGCAATGCTCTAGTTAGCGCTACATAAAGTAATCTTTGACTTAATATATTATCAGGATAATTTTTTTCAGTTGGGTTATAAATTATAGTACCATCAAATTCTAATCCTTTTGTTAAATATGCAGGTATTATTATTACATCTGTATTTATAGATTCCTTTTCATTACCTTTAACTAAAGTAAAATTAATATTTGTATATTTTTTTAATTCTTTCTCTAATATCTTACCTTCATTATAACTTTTCGTTATTATAGCAATACTATGCTTTCCATTAGAGTGAAGTTTTCTTATAATTTCTTCAATAATTACTACTGAATTCTTTCTCGAAACTGACTTAATTACTTCTGGTTTATCTCCATGTCTTAAAACAGGTTTAGCACTTTTTAATCCTAAGCCTTGTGCATCTAATGTAGAATTTGCAAATTCAATTATTTCAACAGTTGATCGATAGCTTTGACTTAATGTTATAAATGTTGCTTTTCCATTAAAAACTCCTTCAGTAATATCACTCCAGCTTTTAATTCCCTTATAATGATAAATTCCTTGTGCTAAATCTCCAACTAATGTTAATGAATTTCCTTTAGACAAACTATTAATTAAATAAATTTGAAAAGGACTATAATCTTGTGCTTCATCTACAACTATATGTTTAAACTTTTCTTTTTCATCTATTCCTTCTAATAAAGTATGTATATAAAAAAGTACTGGTAAATCATCTTCATCTATTATGCCTTTTTCACTATTTGATATTACATCAGACTTTATATATTCTGCTAATGATTTAGGAATCTTATTTGCTGTTGCAAGTTCAAACATTTCATCATCTTTAAATAAATTAACATAGATATCATTACAAGTTATTCCTCTCCAATTTTTAAAATACTGATTAAGAATTTTTTTAGAATCATGTCTTACATATTCTTTTAACTCATCTCTTTCATTATATATTTCTCTTAATCTCTGTCTTCTTTCTTCACTATCATCTAATTCCTTCTTTATTGCTCTTATTTTTAAATCCCATTCTCTATCAATTTGTATTATAAGAATTTCTATTCTTTCTTTTAATTTTAATAATAAATATCTTTTTATTTCATCTTTTCTTTTATTTATAGGATAGCTTTGTAAATCCTTTAAATATAATCTCATAATTTCTCTTTTTGAAAATAATACATAATCTGAAACTAAAATATCCTTTATTTCTATAGCACTACTTTCTAATAATGCTATATACCTATCTATTATACTTTTAAATAGTAAATCTCCTCTAACCCTAGATGAGTTTACAATATATTGTTTTTCCCTAGTATCCTCTTTTTCTATAAGATCCTTAAGCTTATCATCTTTTGTCTTTATTTTACCCTTTAGTTTTAAATATTTCATTACTAGCTCCTGAAAAGTAGTTTGTCTTACATCATTACTTCCAAGTGTAGGTAAAATATCAGAAATATAATCTAAAAAAATCTTATTTGGTGCTAATACTAATATATCTTTACCTTCCATAGACTCTCTATATCTATACATAAGATATGCTAATCTATGTAGAGCAACTGTAGTTTTTCCTGAACCTGCTGATCCTTGAACTATTAATGGTAAATTTTTAGGCCATCTTATAATATCATTTTGCTCTTTTTGTATAGTTGCAACTACCTCTTTAAGTTTCTTTCCTCTACTCTCCTCTAAATTTATCTTTAAAAATTCATCAACAAGTTCTGAACCCGACTCTTCATTAATAATAATATTATTTATACTTTCATCAAAAATCTTTTCTAAACTATTAGCATTAAATAAAAACTTTCTTTTTAAATTTAACCTACCTTCTATTACACCTACAGGGGCCCTATAATATGCTTTTCCACCAGTACTGCTATAATATAGATCAGCTACTGGTGCTCTCCAATCTACAACTATTTCCTCTCCATCAGCTGTAGAGGTTATCCCCTTTTTTCCTATATATATTTGTTCTTCTATTCCAAGCTTCTCTTCAAAGTCAACTCTTCCAAAATAAGGACATTTTAAAGCTTCTTCATAATTTTCTATTTCTTTTTTTAATAGATTATATATTTTTTCAGTATTTTCTTTTTCTTGATTATAATTTCCTTTAGATTCTTTTGTTAATATGCTTAACTTTTCAGATATTTCTTCTTGATATTTTCTTTTTTCTTCTACTTCTCTTAATATATCTTTACGTTTTTGCTCTAAAATAACTTTTTCTAAAGCTAAATTTTCACCCATTATTCCTCACCGCCAATCTATTATTTTATATAACTTTTAATAGTAATCTACTATAGACTATTTGTACAGATATAATTATTTATATTATTACCTAATTTAAACATTTTTATTATATAATTTCTAATTT
>JAFNXG010000108.1 GCA_017383505.1 Clostridium sp. | reverse complement strand
GTGAATAATAATAATTTAATTTTAAAAGGGTAATACTAAAGTTGAAATACTTAGGAGTAATAATAAACTAAAGAAAATATTGGAGGAAAAAGTTATGAAGAAAAAAGTTGTGTCATTATTAATATGTTCTGCATTAATGATGGTGGAAGGTATCACTACTTATGCTCAAACTTTAAGTGTTAATCCTACAGATAGTAATAAAGCTACAGTAGAATCACCTTCTGAAAGTAAGGATAAAATTAAGGAAAAAGAAACTTCTGAGTTAATGGAAGATGAATCAGAAGATACATCTTCAAATCCTTGTAAGAAGAAAGAAAAAGAAGATAAGAAAAAAGAAAAAGAAGATAAGAAAAAGTGTAAAGATAAAAAAGAAGATAAAAAAGAAGAAAAGAAAGAAAATAAATGTAAAGAAGATGTAAAAAAAGAAGATAAATGTAAGGATATGAAAAAGGACGATTTAAAACAAGAAAATAAATGTAAATGCAGAGATGAACAAAAATCTGCTGAATAGTATATTATTAAACTTCCAAATAGAGAAAATAAATCTCTCTATTTGGGAGTTTTTTATTATAGATTATTAATTGCCATACTTAAAACTTTACCAATAGAATCATGAATAACTAAATCAGCTTTATTATCAGCAGAAGTTGAACTCTTATTAATTAAGACAAGATTCTTTCCTCTAAAATAATCTATAAGCCCAGCAGCTGGGTAAACAACTAGAGAAGTTCCCCCTATAATTAAAGTATCAGCATTAGCAATAGCACGAACTGAATCTCTAATAACATTATCATCTAAGCCTTCTTCATATAAAACTACATCAGGTTTAACATTTCCACCACATTTAGTACAAGTAGGAACATCCTTTGAGTCTAGTATAAACTTTTCATCATAAAAAGCATGGCACTTGACACAATAGTTTCTTAAAACAGATCCATGAAGCTCAAAAACATTTTTACTACCAGCAGCTTGATGTAAACCATCTATATTTTGAGTTATAACAGCTTTAAGCTTTCCCATTTCCTCAAGTTTAGCTAAAGCTATATGCGCTTTGTTAGGTTTTGCTTGAGGATATATTAATTTTGCTTTATAAAAATTAAAAAATTCTTTAGGATATCTAATATAAAAGCTATGAGAAACTAACTGTTCAGGTGTAAAAGTAATATTAAGTTTTTCATTAAATAAACCATTAGCACTTCTAAAGTCTGGAATTCCACTTTCAGTAGATACGCCAGCCCCACCAAAGAAAACAATATTATTACTTTCTTTAAGTATTTTAGTTAATTGTTCTATTTCAGTATCCATTTAAAATCATCTCCAATAAATTATATTTATTATTTTATTATGACAGACAAAATAATAAAATCAAATGTATATAAAATTAAAAGCTGAAAGTATTAGTAAGTAATTCTTTCAGCTTTTAATTTTAATAGAATATAAGTTATGAATTAGAATGAGATTTGAATTCATTAATAATATTATTAAATATTAATCTTAAAGTTTTTCCTATTTTTAAATATGCTTCATCATCTAAATTAGCAAGAGAAACTCTAAATCCCCACTTACAAGATGCAAAACCATCTCCATTTAGTAAAATAGTAGAGTGATTTTTAGCTAAATCATAAAGAATATCAAATGGTGTATAGTTTTCTTCTATAAATTTAACTGCTGCTTCTCCAACCTCTATTCTAGCCCAATCTAAAATATTAATTTCAGTGTAATATGATGCATAATAAGGATCGTTAAATATATCTACTTCTAGTCCATCACATAATAGTTGTTTACGCTTTTTACATATTGATTTAGTTAAGTTTTTATAGTTATTTTCTAAATCAATTAACGCAAAAATACAGAAGAACGCCATTTGAACTTGTTGAGGAGTTGAAAGTCCAGCTGTATGATTTAAAGCAACTTGTCTGCTATCTGCAACAATTCTATCTATAAAAGGTATTGTTTCAGGATTACATGATAAGTGACTATATCTTAAATTAAGATTAGATTTATGTACTTCATGTAGTTCGGAAATAAGTTTATT
Organism: Clostridium sp.; assembly: GCA_017383505.1. Taxonomy (GTDB): domain Bacteria; phylum Bacillota; class Clostridia; order Clostridiales; family Clostridiaceae; genus Clostridium. Next base: position 601 of record JAFNXG010000108.1, on the reverse strand, counting down.
AAATACATTATTTTCATTTAATATTATAGCACCAAGTCTCCACCCAGTTACGCCAAAATATTTTGATAGTGAGTAAACTCCTATAGTATTATAAGGCAAATCACTTATTATAGATTTAAAGTTATCAACGAAAGTACAATAAACATCATCGGTAATAATCATTAAATTTGGATTATAATTAGTAACAATATCTTTTAATATTTCTCTAGATTTACTATTTAAAGATATCGAAGCAGGATTATTAGGGTTTACAATAAATACAGCTTTAATACTAGTATCCTTTAATTTATTTAAATCCTCTTCAGTATATTGATATGTAGGAAGTTTATTTTCATCAACCTCATTTGCATGTATATTAATTACTTCAAAACTATAGTGAGGTAAATGAGGTATTTCTAAATAAGGAGTAAATATTGGAGTCATAAGTGAAATTTTATCACCTTTATTTAAAAGATGATTTTTTTCAAGAGAATCGAATATGTAACACATTGCAGCTGTGCCACCTTCAACACCAAATATATCAAAATTACTATCAAAATTTGTACCATTACATAATTCTTTTAGTAAGTATTCTTTAACTATTTTTTCTATATGAATAAGC
>JAFNXG010000107.1 GCA_017383505.1 Clostridium sp. | reverse complement strand
GGTAAAAAACTTTATGTAAATGATGAAAAAATAATGACTGATGCTGAAAAATTATTACACGAAGAATTTGCATTAGTTTTAGATATAAAAGTTGATGAAGTATTACCTTTCATATTAGGAAAATTAGAGGTACTTCAAAAATAATTTACTTTATAAATTTATATTAAAATAAGATTTCTATAAATTAATTTATATATATTAATAGAAAATTTATCTGTAAGTTATTCTAGTTTTTATTTATTTAAAAATAAATTATTTATATACAAAATTTCAAAAAATATATATTATTAGAAATTTAAAGAAAAATTTTATAAAAATTCATTGACAAATTATGAGAATAGATTTATTATAAAGTTGTTTGATAGTCAAAGTAATTAATGGAGGTGACATTTTAAAGCTTTTAACTAATTTGCTTTATTATTAATTGAAATTATATTTATATAAATACATTTTACTAAAGAGGAATATTAATAACTAATATTTCTAAATTTTTAAAATTATAATTTGACAATCAAATAATTCTTCTTTCAAAATAAAGGTGTTAAAATGAATATAGTTAAAATGATTGGAGTTGGACATTATTGTCCAGAAAATGTTATAAGCAATTTTCAATTATCTAAGTTAGTTGATACATCTGATGAATGGATAATTAAAAGAACTGGAATATTAGAAAGACGAATATCTAAAAATGAAGGAACTGTTGATTTAGCTGTTAAAGCATCAATTGATGCTATGAAAATGGCAAAATGTAATGCTGAAGATATTGATTTAATAATAGTTGCAACAACTTCACCAGATAGAATTATGCCATCTACTGCATGTAGTGTTCAAAATATATTAGGTTGTACAAATGCAACTGCTTTTGATGTTAGTGCAGCTTGTTCTGGGTTTCTATATTCCGCAATAATAGCTGAATCTTTATTAAAGATTGGAACTGGAAATAAAGCTTTGGTTATTGGTAGTGAAGTTCTTTCTAGAATAGTAGATTGGAGTGATAGAAATACCTGTATTTTGTTTGGTGATGGCGCAGGTGCAGCTATTCTTGAGGTAAGTTCTGATGATAGTAAAATTATTAGCACTTATTTTGGATCTGATGGAAAAGAAGGCGCTAATCTATTAATTGCTAATGAATTTTCAATTGATACGCCTTTTTCAAATAGTTTTTTAGAAAGAAAAAAATATATACAAATGAATGGCAGAGAGGTTTTTAAATTTGCAATATCAATAATACCTAAAGTGGTAAATAAACTATTAGAGAATTCTGGTGAAGATATATCTAATATTAAATATATAATTCCACATCAAGCAAACTTAAGAATAATAGAAGATGCCGCTAAAAAGTTAAATATAAATAAAGATAAATTTTATATCAATTTAGAGTCTTATGGTAATACATCCGCTGCTAGTGTTCCTATTGCTTTAAGTGAAGCTGTAAAAAAAGGATTAATTAATAAAGGCGATAAAATTATACTAGTTGGCTTTGGTGGTGGATTAACTTGGGCTGGACTTTTAATTGAATGGTAATATCTTATAAATAATTATAATTAGGAGGAAAATAAAATGATATTTGAAAAAATTAGAGAAATAATTGTAGACCAATTAGGAGTAGACGAAGATAAAATTACTTTAGAAACAAGATTTATAGAAGATTTAGAAGCAGATTCTTTAGACTTATTCCAAGTAATAATGGAGATTGAAGATGCATTTAATGTAAAGGTTGAAGATGTTGAAAATATAAAAACTGTTTCAGATGCTGTAAAATTTATTGAAAATTCAACTGCTAACTAGAGTAGGAGGTAATTTATGAAAAAGGATATATGTAGTATCTTAGGTATTAAGTATCCTATTTTTCAAGGTGGCATGGCATGGGTATCAGAAAGTAATCTAGTTGCAGCTGTTTCTAATGCAGGTGGTCTTGGAATTATTGCAGGAGCTAATGCTCCTTCTGAGTATATAAGAGATCAAATTAGAAAGACAAAAGAACTTACAGACAAACCTTTTGGTCTTAATATAATGCTTCTATCAGAAAATGCTGATGAATTAGCTGATATAGCTATACAAGAAGGAGTTAAAGTAATTACTACTGGTGCAGGAAACCCTGGAAAGTATATAGATAAATGGAAGGAAGCTGGAATAATAGTTATCCCAGTAGTAGCATCTGTTGCTTTAGCTAAAAGAATGGAAAGATGTGGAGCGGATGCAATTATAGCAGAGGGCTGTGAATCTGGAGGGCATGTTGGTAAATTAACTACAATGACACTTATACCTCAAGTTGTTGATGCGGTAAATGTTCCTGTTATAGCTGCTGGTGGAATAGGTGATGGAAGAGGTATTGCTGCTGTCTTTGCCCTTGGAGCTAGTGGCGTTCAAGTTGGAACAAGATTTTTAGCATCTAATGAATGTCAAATACATGAAAATTATAAAAATGCAATAATAAAAGCAAAAGATATTGATACTGTTGTTACAGGGAGATCCACTGGTCATCCCGTACAGGTGTTAAAAAATAAACTTGCTAAGGAGTATTTAAAACTTGAAAATAGTAATTCAGATATTAAGGAACTTGAAGAATTAGGGAAAGGGGCTTTAAAAAAGGCTGTTATTGATGGAGATATTGATGGTGGTTCATTAATGGCTGGTCAAATATCTGGAATGGTAAAAAAAATTCAATCTTCTAAAGAAATAATTGAAGAGATGTTTAATGAATATGAAGAAGTAAAAAGAAATCTATAATTATATTAATGGAGGAATTATGAAGATAGCTTTTATTTTTTCTGGGCAAGGTTCTCAATACGTAGGAATGGGAAAAGAATTATATAATAATATTCCTACTTGCAAAAAAGTATATGATATAGCTAACGAAGTTTTGAATTTCAATTTAAAAGAATTAATATTTAATGGAAATAAAGAAGATTTAGATATTACAGAAAATACACAACCAGCAATATTAACTACTTCTATAGCTATTTTAAAAGCTATAGAAGAAAAAGGCATTAAGCCTGATATTGTAGCTGGTCTAAGTTTAGGAGAATATTCTGCACTTGTAGCTAGCAAATCGCTAGATTTTAAAACGGCAGTTTCTTTAGTAAAAAAGCGTGGCCGTTTTATGCAAGAGGCTGTTCCAAAGGGTATCGGATCAATGATTGCTGTTATTGGTCTAGATGAGAGTAAAATAAAAAAAGCTTTAGAAATAGCTAGTGAAAATGGAGTAATTGAAATAGCTAATTATAATACTAATAATCAAATAGTAGTAGGAGGAGAATGTTCCGCTGTAGAATTAGCAAGTGATTTATTAAAGTCATATGGTGCTAGAAGAGTTATTCCTTTAAAAGTATCTGGTCCTTTTCACACATCATTACTAAATGAGGCATCTAATAAACTAAAATCCGAACTTAAGGATATAGAATTCCATAATCCACAAACTAAAATAATTACAAATTTAACAGCTGATTTTATTAAAGATAAGACAGAAATTAAAGATTTACTAATTAATCAAGTTAAATCTCCAGTAAGATGGAGTGAAACTATTGAAAAAATGATTGATGAAGGTGTAGATGTATTTATAGAAATAGGACCTTTAAAAACTTTAAGTAGTTTTGTTCGTGAGATAAGTAAAGAAAAAAAGGCAAATGTAAAGATATTTAACGTAGAAGATTTAAAGTCTCTCAATAAAACACTAGAAGGGATGGACGCTATATGTTAAAAGGAAAAAATATAATAGTAACTGGTGCTACTAGAGGAATAGGTAGAGAAATCGCATTAACTTTAGCAAAAAACGGAGCTAATTTAGCTATTAATTATAGAAACTTAAATAGTGATCTAGAAAACTTATTAAATGAAATAAAAAGCTTTGGTGTAGACGCTTTAGCAGTAAAATGTGATGTAAGTGTTCTAGAAGAGGTTAATAGCTTTATTGAAAAAGTAAAGTCTCATTATACCACTATAGATGTTTTAGTTAACAATGCTGGTATAACTAAGGATGGTCTAATTCTTAGAATGAAAGAAGAAGACTTTGATGATGTTTTAGATGTTAATCTAAAAGGAACATTTAATACTACAAAATCTGTTTCATCTATTATGGTTAAACAAAAGTATGGCAAAATAATAAATATTTCTTCTGTAGTTGGTATAGCTGGAAACTCAGGGCAATGTAATTATGCTGCATCAAAAGCTGGAGTTATTGGATTCTCTAAATCAGTAGCAAGAGAACTTTCTTCAAGAAATATAAATGTTAATGTAGTTGCTCCTGGCTATATAGATACTGATATGACTAAAAACTTACCTGACAAAGTTAAAGAAGAAATAATAAAAAGTATACCTATGAAAAGAATAGGTAGTCCAAAAGAAGTTGCTAATTTGGTATTATTCTTATCATCAAACTTATCAGACTATATTACAGGTCAAGTTATAAATGTTGATGGCGGAATGCTAATGGCATAAAGGAGGCATTAAAGTGAAAAGAAGAGTTGTAATCACTGGGCTTGGGGCAATAACTCCACTAGGCAATGATGTAGAAAGTTTTTGGAATAGTATTAAGCTTGGCGAAAATGGAATAGATGAAATATCTTTATTTAATGCTGAAAATTTAAAGGTAAAAATGGCAGCAGAGGTTAAAAATTTTGATGTCAATAACTTTATAGATAAAAAAGAGTCAAAAAGAATGGATAGATATACTCAATTTGCTTTAATAGCCTCTGATGAAGCTATTAAAGATAGTAATCTAGATTTAAATAGCTTAAATAAAGAAAGGATTGGAGTTATTTTTGGTTCCGGTATTGGCGGAATTCGTACAATAGAAGCTCAAATAAGAACATTAGCTTTAAAAGGACCTAATAGAATATCTCCACTTACTATACCAATGGGTATTTCTAATATTGCAGCAGGAACTATTTCAATACGACATGGAATTTTAGGAAGCTCTTTAAGTTTGACTTCTGCTTGTGCTACTTCAACTCATTGTATTGGTGAAGCCTATAGAAGTATTAAAGACGGATATCTTGATATTATTGTAGCTGGTGGTTCTGAAGCTTCTATCTCTGAATTTGGAATTTCGTCTTTTCAAGCTCTTACTGCTTTAAGTAAAAGTGAAGACAGAAATAGAGCATCTATTCCTTTTGATAAAGAAAGAAATGGATTTGTAATGGGTGAAGGGGCAGGCGCACTAATATTAGAAGACTTAGAAAGTGCTTTAAATAGAGGTGCAAAAATTTATGCAGAAATAGTTGGATATGGATCAACTTGTGATGCGTACCATATAACTTCACCTTGCTTAGATGGTGATGGAGCATATAGGGCTATGAGAGATGCATTAATAGATGCTGATATTACTAGTGATAAAATTTCATATATTAATGCTCATGGAACATCAACAGAAATAAATGATAAGGTTGAAACATTAGCTATAAAAAAAGCTCTAGGTAATAATTATTTAAATGCATATGTTAGCTCTACAAAATCAATGACAGGTCACTTATTAGGTGCTGCTGGAGCTATTGAAGCTATTATTTCAATTAAATCTCTACAAGATAATTTTGTACCAGCTACAATTAACTATATAAATAAAGATGATGAATGCGATTTAAATCTTGTCGTCAATGAAGGATTAAATACAAATATAGAATATTCAATGTCAAACTCTTTAGGATTTGGTGGACATAACGGAACTCTTATATTTAAAAAATGGAGGTAAGAAAATGTTAAATTTTAACCAAATAAAAGAGCTTATTAAGGAAATAGACTCATCTTCACTAAGAGTTTTTGAATTAGAAAATAGCGATATAAGATTAAAACTAAGTAAAAATGAAGATAATTACCTATATAAGGAAAATGATTTTAATATAGATAAAAATAATGATTCTAAATCCTTTATAAAAACTTTAGATAATTCAAGTGAAGAAATAATAATTAAAGATGAAGAAGTAATAGATAAAAACTTAACTTTAGTAAAATCACCTCTAGTTGGAACATACTATTCTTCATCAACTCCTGGTGGGAAACCCTATGTTGAAGTTGGATCAAAAGTAAAAAAAGGTGACGTATTGTGTATAGTTGAAGCTATGAAAATAATGAATGAAATAACATCTGATATTGATGGTGAAATTATTGAAGTTTTAAGAAGTGATGAAGAAATTATTGAATTTGGAATGGAGTTGTTTAAAATTCATTCTTAATATCAAAAATATATCTAGTGGTGGTGAAAATTTAACAACTAATTTTTACTGCCACTTATTAAAATATATATCATTTGAGGAGTGCTTAAAATGGATATTAAAGAAATTATGAATATACTTCCTCATAGATATCCTTTTCTTTTGATAGATAAGGTTACACAACTAGAGGAGAATAAGGTAACTGCAATTAAAAATGTTACAGCAAATGAATATTACTTTCAAGGACATTTTCCAATAGAACCTGTTATGCCAGGTGTTCTAATAATAGAAGCTTTAGCACAAGCTGGTGCTATAGCAATTTTAAGTAAGGATGAATTTAAAGGTAAGATAGCATTTTTTGCCGGAATAAATAATGCTAAATTTAGACGAAAAGTTGTTCCTGGAGACACTTTGAGATTAGAAGTTGAACTTATTAAAATACGCGGTAAAGCTGGAATTGGCTATGGAATTGCTTATGTTGAAGATAAGAAAGTTTGTGAAGGAGAATTAACCTTTATGGTAGGTTAATTTAAGAGGTGTTTTATGATTAGAAAAGTTTTAATAGCTAATAGAGGTGAAATTGCTGTAAGAATTATTCGAGCTTGTAAAGAGCTTGGATTAAAAACTGTTGCTATTTACTCAGAAATTGATAAAGATGCCATGCATACAGAACTTGCAGATGAAGCTATTTGTGTTGGAACTTCAAAATCTAAAGATTCTTACCTAAATGAAAGTAATATAATAAGTGCAGCAGTAGTAACCGGATGTAATGCTATTCATCCTGGGTTTGGATTCTTATCAGAAAAAGCAAGTTTTGCTAGTATATGCGAAGAATGTAACATTAAATTCATTGGCCCAAGTAGTGAGACTATAAGTATTATGGGAAATAAATCAGTAGCAAGAGAAATTATGAAAAATGCAAATGTTCCTGTTATTCCTGGAAGTGAAGGAATTATAGAAACTATTGATGATGCTAGAATAGAAGCTAAAAAAATAGGTTATCCTATAATGATTAAAGCTTCATTAGGTGGTGGCGGCAAAGGTATAAGGATTGTTTCTAATGAAAATGAGTTAGAAAATGCTTTCTTTACAGCAAAATCTGAGGCTAAAAATAACTTTGGTGATGATTCTGTATATATGGAAAAGTTTATAGAAAATCCACGTCATATAGAATTTCAAATCTTAGGAGATAACTTTGGAAATATAATTCATCTTGGTGAAAGAGATTGTACTATACAAAGAAGAAATCAAAAAGTTCTTGAAGAAGCACCATCTTATATATTAAATGATGAACTAAGATCAAAAATGGGAAATGCCGCAATTAATGCAGCAAAAGCTGTTAATTATATAAATGCAGGTACAATTGAATTTTTGTTAGATAAGCATGGTAATTTTTACTTTATGGAAATGAATACAAGAATTCAAGTTGAACATCCTGTGACTGAAATGATAACTTCAATTGATATAGTAAAAGAACAGTTAAAAATTGCAAATGGAGATGAATTAAAAATTTCTCAAGATGATATAAAGCTAAAAGGTCATGCGATTGAATGTAGAATAAATGCTGAAAATCCCAATAAATCATTTGCACCTTGTCCTGGAAAAATAAAGTTTTTAAATTTGCCTGGAGGAAATGGAATAAGAGTTGATACCGCTGTATATAATGGATATACTATTCCGCCAACTTATGATTCAATGATTGCAAAACTTATTTCTTATGGGAAAACTAGAGAGGAAGCAATAAGCAAAATGATAAGAGCTCTAAGTGAATTTGTTATAGAAGGAATAGAGTCTAATATTGATTTTCAAATTGATATTTTAAATAATGAAATATTTAGATTAGGAACCTTTGATACAAGTTTTATAAGCAAGGAATATAATCTATAAGTAGGTGAGTTTATGGGTATTTTTAAGAAAAAGCAATACGGTGTAATAAATGTAGATCCTGCTGATATTTCTGACGTTCCTATTATTCCAGATGGTGCTTGGATTAAATGTAAGCATTGTGGAAAAATTTTATATAAAAAAATGTTAGACGAAAATTATAAGATATGTCCAAATTGTAATTATTACTTTAGATTAAATGTAAATGAAAGAATAAATATAATTTGTGATAAAGATTCATTCATAGAATTTAATAAATATATTGAATCAGAAAATCCATTAAATTTTCCAGGATATGATGATAAATTAAAAATAAATAAAGATAAATCTAATCTTAATGAAGCCGTGGTAACAGGAAGTTGTACCATACACGGTAATAAAGCTATTGTATGCATAATGGATTCAAACTTTATGATGGGAAGTATGGGTACAGCTGTAGGAGAAAAAATTACACTTGCTACTGAAAAAGCCATAAATGAAGGACTTCCTATAATAATTTTTACTGCTTCTGGTGGAGCAAGAATGCAAGAAGGTATTCTTTCATTAATGCAAATGGCTAAAGTTAATTCAGCTCTTGCTAAGCATAGTAAAAAAGGTCTACTTTATATAAGTGTTTTAACAGATCCTACAACCGGTGGAGTTACTGCAAGCTTTGCAATGGTGGGAGATATAATTCTTGCTGAGCCTAATGCTTTAATAGGATTTGCAGGAAGAAGGGTAATTGAAGGAACAATTAAAGAAGAATTGCCTGATAACTTTCAAACTTCAGAATTTTTGTTGGAAAAAGGCTTTATAGATAATATTGTAAAGAGAGAAAATTTAAAATCTACTTTATCTTTATTATTAGAGTTGCATAAACCTCTAGGAGGTGTATCACTTGACTACAAATATTAACGCATGGGATAGATTATCATTAGCTAGAATGCTAGAAAGACCAAATGCAAATGATTATATAAAATTAATTTTTAATAACTTTTTTGAATTACATGGTGATAGAACTTATGGTGATGATAAATCTATTATAGGTGGAATAGGATTATTAGATGATATTCCTGTTACTATAATAGGTATTCAAAAGGGAAAAAATCTAAAAGAAAATCTGGAAAGAAATTTTGGTTCTCCATATCCAGAAGGATATAGGAAATCTTTAAGATTAATGAAGCAAGCTGAAAAATTTAATAGACCTATTATTTGCTTTATTAATACTTCTGGAGCCTATTGTGGAGTTGATGCAGAAAAGCGTGGTCAAGGTGAAGCCATTGCTAAAAACTTATTTGAAATATCACAAATTAAAGTTCCTATTATTTCTATAATTATAGGGGAAGGTGGAAGTGGTGGAGCTATTGCCTTAGCTTGTGGAGACAGAGTTTGGGCTCTTGAAAATTCTATATATTCAATTTTATCTCCTGAAGGCTTCGCCTCTATATTATTAAAGGATTCATCAAAAGCACAGGAAGTTTCTGAAATAATGAGAATAACATCATATGACTTATTACAAAATAATATAATAGAAAAAATAATTAAAGAGCCTATTGGTGGAGCTCAAAATGATATAAAGTCTGTTGCAGAAGAAATTAAGTCAAATCTATTATCAGAAATCTTTATTTTAAAGAATAAGACTATTGAAGAGCTTTTAAATGATAGATATACTCGTTTTAGAAAATTTAAATAGTAAAAAAGCAGGTAATAATTCTTTCCTGCTTTTTTACTATTTAAATTTATAGAGGTGTATATAGGCTATATAGAGATTAATTTACTATATATTATTTATACTAAAATCTATTAATCTTTATTCCTATTTTTAATGCTTAAAAGCCTTTTAGATATAAAAAGTTAATTTCTAAAAGGCTATAATTAATAGGAGAATATTATGAGTTTTCTATAATTATATAATTTAAAGTTAATATTTATACTAAAATACAATAATATTTTAAAATATTATTTACAAAATTTACCCTTTATAAATATTGACATTAATATTTAAAAGAGTAAAATAAATAATATAAACTTAGCACTCAATTAAGAAGAGTGCTAATAAAAGATAAAATAAAAAGGAGAGAATTTTATGGAAACAAAACAATTTAAAGCAGAATCAAAAAGATTATTGGATTTAATGATTAATTCAATTTATACGCATAGAGAAATTTTCCTAAGAGAACTTATATCTAATGCAAGTGACGCTATTGATAAAATATACTATAAATCTCTAAGTGATGATACTATAAACTTTAATAAGGATGATTTCTTTATCAAAGTATCTATAGATAAAGATAATAGAATCTTAAAGATAAGTGATACTGGAATAGGTATGACTAAAGAAGAGTTAGATGATAACTTAGGTGTAATTGCTAAAAGTGGTTCTCTTCAATTTAAAAAAGAAAATGAAGCTAAAGAAGGCTGTGATATAATAGGACAATTTGGTGTTGGGTTCTACTCATCATTTTTAATTGCTGATAAAGTTACTGTAATAACTAAAGCTTTTGGAAGTAATGAAGCATATAAATGGGAGTCTACGGGGGTTGAAGGGTATACAATAGAGCCTTATACTAAATCTACTGTTGGAACAGACATTATACTTCATATTAAAGAAAATACAGAAGATGAAAATTTTGATGAGTATTTAAACGAATATAAGATAAAATCTCTAATAAAGAAATATTCAGATTTTATCAGATATCCTATAAAAATGGATATTACTGAAAGAAAATTAAAAGAAGGTTCTGAAAGTGAATATGAAGATTATCTAGAAGAAAAAGTAGTTAACAGTATGGTTCCTATTTGGAGAAAAAATAAAAATGAATTAACTAAAGAAGACTATGAAAACTTCTATAAAGAAAAACACTATGGTTTTGATAATCCACTAAAACATATTCATTTAAGTGTTGATGGTACCATAAGCTATAATGCTATATTATATATTCCTGAGAATATGCCTTACGACTTCTATACAAAAGAATATGAAAAAGGATTAGAACTATATTCTAATGGTGTTATGATAATGAATAGATGTGCTGATCTTTTACCTGATTATTTTAGTTTTGTAAAAGGAATAGTTGATTCTGAAGATTTATCTTTAAATATCTCTAGAGAAATACTTCAACACGATAGACAGCTAAGATTTATTGCAAAAAATATAAAAAATAAGATTAAAAATGAACTTGAAAAAATGCTTAGAAATGAAAGAGAAAATTATGAAAAGTTCTATAAAGCATTTGGAAGAACTTTGAAATTTGGAGTATATGATAATTTTGGTGCTGAAAAGGAAGTCCTTCAAGATTTATTAATGTTCTATTCATCTAAAGAAAAGAAGATGGTTACATTAGATGAATATATTACAAGAATGACAGAAGATCAAAAATACATCTACTATGCTGTTGGAGAGTCAGTTGATAGAATAGAGAAAATGCCTCAAACGGAAGTTTTATTAGATAAAGGATTTGAAATATTATACTTTACAGATGATATAGATGAATTTGCTATAAAAATGTTAATGAAGTATAAAGAGAAAGAGTTTAAATCTGTATCTAGTAGTGATTTAGGCTTAGATAATAATGAAGATACTAAAGTTGAAGAAAATAATGAAGAAAATAAATCATTATTTGATTCAATGAAAGAAATCTTAAATGATAAAATAAGTTCTGTTAAGGCTTCTAAGAAATTAAAGAATCATCCAGTTTGTTTATCAAATGAAGGTGACTTATCAATTGAAATGGAAAAGTTACTTAATTCGCTTCCAAATAATCAAGAAGTAAAAGCTAAAAAAGTTTTAGAAATCAATGTTAATCATGAAATCTTTAACTCATTAAAAAATGCATATGAAAATGATAAAGATAAATTAAGCTTATATACAAACCTTTTATATAATCAAGCATTACTAATAGAAGGTTTATCTATTTCTGATCCAATTGAATTTACAAATAACATTTGTAAATTAATGAAATAAACCTTTAACTTATTATATAATATAAAAACTACCACTTACTTTATAAAACTATAAATAAGTGGTAGTTTTTTATAGTTAAACATTCACATAAATTATTATTTACACATCTTAAAATCAGATAAAATTAAGTAGTTTTATAATATATTTTTAAATATGTTTTACAAAACTATCTTAAATCTTGTATAATCAACTATGCTAAAGTATTTTAAAATTATCTAATCTAAGGAAAAAACTTTTGTTATAATAGTGTGGAGGGAGATACATGGAAATAAAGAATAGAATACTAAATGAAAAAATAGATCAGCTAAAAAAAGGTCTGGAAATAGTCGGAGAAAAATCAAATTTCTTATTAGAAGATAATACACAAATTTTAAATTATATAATAGAAAAAACTTTTAATGAGGGAATTGTTAAGTTTACTATAAATAATAATGATTATACAATTAATGAATTAATTAAGTTTAAACAATCTTATGAAATTTATTTTCTTAAAAATAAGTTAACTAGCTTAAATTCAATTGTTTATAAAATAAAAAAATATGATACTTCTTTAGATTCATTAATTAGAAAGTATAAAAAGAGTAGATCTCTACAAGAATATAATGAAATTACTGATAGAATCAAAAAAACATATAGACTTGATATTAATAAAGTAGTTTTAAATGGTATTATTAGCGTAGATTTAGAAAAATTAAGTCTTGAAGAACAAGAAGCTTTCTATGGTGAATACTTAAATCAAAAAAGAAAACAAATCATAGATGGTGTTATAAGTAAAATGGGGATAGTTTAATACAAACTATCCTTTTTATACACCCTCATTATTAAAATCTGGAACGAACTCCTTAGAATTAGTTCCTAAATCTTGTATAAAGCCATTTTTTACTCCTATTGATAAGGCATAATTTATAATAGAATCATACGTTTTCTCATTAATATTTCTATTAATTTCAGGATACAATTTAGCATTAAACATAGGTGTATATTGATTCATTAGAGATATATATACATCATCTCCAAACTTATTATAAACTGTATCAACTATTTTTTTAGAATCAAATAATAATCCAGGTAATAATAAGTGTCTTACAATAACACCTTTTTCTATAATTCCATTTTCATTAAATTTAGGTATACCGACCTGTTTTACCATTTCCTCTATGACTTCTATAGCATTTTTAGAATAACCTTTTATTTTTGAATATTTTAATGAGTATTTATCTTCAAAATACTTAAAGTCTGGTAAATACACATCTATATAGCCGTTTAAAGCCTTTATTGTATCAACAGTATCTATAGAATTTGTATTATATATTACAGGTAAACTTAGTCCATTAATCTTTGCAATCTTTAATGCTTCTAAAATCTGAGGAACAAAATGAGTTGGAGTAACCAAATTAATATTATTTGCTCCTTTATCTTGTAATTCAATAAATATTTCAGCTAATCTTTCTATAGAAATTTCTTTTCCAGCTCCTTCGCTTGATATTTCATGATTTTGACAAAATACACATTTTAAATTGCAGTTAGAGAAAAATACTGTTCCTGAACCTTTTTCCCCTGATATACATGGTTCTTCCCAAAAATGAAGAGCAGCTCTAGCAATTTTAACTGTATTTGTACTATTACAGACTCCTTTTATCTGTTTATTTCTATTTACTTTACAATTTCTAATACATAATTGACATTTATTTAATAATTTTAAATACTCCATATAAACACCTCGTAAAAATTAGTATATCATATATATCTTATTAACATATAGTTATTTTAAAGCAATTATGTTATAATTGTGGCATAATGTAAATTCGAGAGGTGTAAAATGAATACGGTAACTGTTTTAATAAATGGAATTGAATATAACTTAAGAGGAAAAGAAGATGAAAAATATTTATCTGAAGTTGCCGCTTATGTAGATAATAAGATAAGAGAAATTTCAAGCAGCAATAAAAAATTAAGTACAAGCTCTGCGGCTGTTCTTACTGCTGTTAATATTGCTGATGAACTTTTTAAATGCGATTTAGAAATTGGAAATATTACAAAGAAAAAAAATTCTCTTGAAGAACGTCATTTAACTTTAAAGGAAAGACTAAGAGAAATAAAAACTGAGATAGATGAAGCTTCTAAGGCAAGAGCAAACGAAGTAGAATCATTAAAATCTATTATTTTTAATATGGAATCTAAGCTAAAAGAGCTAGAAGAATTTAAAGCTTTAAGTGAGGAATTAACAGAAAAAGTTAATACTTTAACTGAAACAAATAAAAACAATGAAGAGTTAATTTCAAAGTTAACTTCTGAATTATCTGAAATGAAAGATTTAAATGAAGATTTAAAATCTAATATTAGCCAATATGAAACTGAAATAAATAATAGAGTTCCAGTTTCTGATTTTGAAAAAGTTAACATGGAATTACAAAATACTCAAGATACAAATATTATATTAAGTAATGAAAATGACGAACTTAAGGAAAGCTTACAATCATATAAAGATAAAGCTACTAACTACTTTAATGAAATATCTGAATTAAAGAATACAGAAGTTACTTTAAAAGAAAAACTAAAATTTAAAGAAGCTGAATTAGAGGAATTTAAAATTTCTCATATAGAACAAGCATTACAAGAGAAAAATGCTATGGAAAAGCAAATTATAACTTTAGAAACATCATTAAATGATGCTTTAAAGAAAAAGGAAAGTTATAGATTACGTAATAAAGATATTAATTTCCAATTACAAAACTATAAGTACAAAGTACTAGATTTAGAAAAGAAACTTATTGATACGCAATTTAATTTAGCTATAGAAAAAAGAGATAAAAATCCTTTATTAAGATAAGTCTGTTCGGTCCTGAACAGACTTATCTTAATTAGTGTAGAAAAACAATATTAATTATGTTATAACATAATTAGCTATAATATATTTTTTATTAATCTTATACTTTAAACAAAAGATTACATTAATTTATAAATTAGGAGAGATTTTTATGAATAAAATAGAAGTTCTAGCACCAGCAGGAACTATTGAGAGTTTATATGCAGCTATAAATAAAGGCGCAGATGCCGTATATCTTGGTGGAAATAAGTTTTCAGCAAGAGCTTATGCATCAAATTTTGATAATGAAAATATGCAAAAAGCTATTGATTATGCGCATAGTTATGGTGTTAAAATTTACGTTACTATAAATACAATACTTAAAGAAAATGAAATTGAAGAGGCTGTTAGATATGTTGGATATCTATATGAAATAGGTGCAGATGCTCTTATAATTCAAGACCTGGGACTATTCAAAAGAATTAAAGAAGAGTATCCAGATCTTGAACTTCATGCATCTACACAAATGACAATACATAATGGAGAGGCAGCTATATATTTTAAAGAAAAGGGATTTCATAGATTAGTTTTATCTAGAGAAATGACAATAGAGGAAATTAAACATATTTCTACTGATTTAAATATAGAAACTGAAATGTTTGTGCATGGAGCAATTTGTGTTAGCTATTCAGGACAATGTTTAATGAGTTCGATTATTGGTGGAAGAAGTGGTAACAGAGGTAGATGTGCTCAACCTTGTAGAATGGAATATACTTTAAAGGGAGAAAAATCTGGAGAACAAAAGGGACATTTACTAAGCCCAAAAGACATGTGTACAATAGATGATGTTAAGGACATAGTTGAGAGTGGTACACATTCATTAAAAATAGAAGGAAGAATGAAAAGACCTGAATATGTAGCAGGTGTTGTAGATAACTATAGAAAAGCTGTAGATAAGGTATTATTTAAGACAAAATATAATGTTCAAGAAGGCAAGGGACAGTTACTTCAATTATTTAATAGAAGTGGATTTACTAACGCCTATTTAAAAGGTAACACTGGCAAGGATATGATGAGCTTTAATTCTCCAAAAAATGCAGGTGTTCCATTAGGGTTAGTAGACAAAGCAGGTGAAATTAAACTTAAAGAAAGTTTATCGTTAGGTGATGGAATTAGATATAGAGATAAAGGCTTCTCAGTAAGCAAGATACTATTAAATGGTAAGGAAGTTACAAGTGCTAATAGAGGAGATGTTGTTAAACTTTTCCCTATAGATTATAAAAAAGGTGATGAATTATTTAAAAGCTTAAATAAGCAATTATTTGATGATTTAGAAGATTATATAAAACCATACAATAAAAAAATATCTTTAGATGCCAAAGTTAAATTTATTGTTGATTCTCCAATAGAAATAACTATTTTACATAATAATAAAGAATATATATTTACTGGTGAAGTTGTTCAAAAGGCAGAAAAAAGACCACTAGATAAAGAAAGAGTAGAGGAAGCATTAAAGAAATCAGGAGATGTACCATTTAAACTAAATAAAATTGAATTTACTCATTTTGAAGATGGATTTTTAAGAATAGCGGACTTAAATAACCTAAGAAGAGATGCTTTTGAAGGTATTATAAAAAGTATTTGTAAAGAATCTAGAAGAAAACGTCCTAAAAAAGAAGATAAAAAATCATCACCTATAAAACAAAATAATACTGATATTACAGAAGTATATAGCTGTATAACAAAAGAGCAATTACAAGCATTATTAGATTCTAATGTTAAAAATATTGCTTTTGATATATTTAGTAGAGAAATGGGTGCACTTAGAGCATCAGATATAATTGATACATTTGAAAAGTATAGTAAGGATCTAAATTTATATGTAAAGACATCTTCTATAATAAAAGGAGAGTTTGATAGAGTATGTAGTTCTATAGATAAAGTTAAACCATATATAAAAGGGTTAATAACTTCTAATATAGGATTAATTAATGTGTATAAAGATTCACTGATGATTATCGGTGATTATAAGCTTAATATAATGAACTCTCAAAGCTTAGCATTTTATCAAAATGAAATTACAATTCCTACATTAAGTATGGAATTAAATAGAGGAGAAATTAAGGAAATTCTTCGTAATAATAAAGGAAATAATGCTTATGTTATCTATGGTAAGCCGGAACTTATGATTAGTGAATACTGCCCTATCGGAAGTACATTTGGTGGTAGAAAAACTAATGTAAATTGTAATGCAATTTGTACCAGAGATAGATTTACACTTATAGATAGGGTAAATGAAAGAAATAGGGTAATGACTGATTTATTCTGTAGAAGTTATATATTAAATCCAGTACCATTGAATTTATTTGATGAAGTGAACAATTTAAAAGAAATTGGTATAAAAACATTTAGATTTGATTTTAGAGATGAAAGCTATGAAGATGTAATTAAAGTATTAAATATGTATAGAAATTCTGAAGATTATGATAGAAGTAATTATACAAAAGGGCAATTTAGAAGGGGAATAGAATAGGGAGATTGATTATGAAAATAATAAATATAGTATTATTAATATTTGTATTTATATTTGGTATATTTCAAATGAGAAAATCATCAGCTATAATAAAAACTGAGTGGTTTAAGGATTTATCCAATAATGAAAAGCGTTTGACTACTTCTAAAATAAAAGAAAATTGGAAAATAAGTATAATTTTAATGTCTATACTTGTATGTGAAATGCTAATTTTAATTTCTTCTTTTATTGGAAAAACTCATTATTATGAAAATATAATTAATATAGCTATTTTTATTGTAAGCATATTAGTAGTAGTTGGGTTAGTTATTAATAATAGAAAATTTAATAAAGATATTAAAAAATAGCAATTGTATAGGAGAAATTTATGAAGGAAAGAACTTTACGAATTTTAGAATTTAATAAAGTAAAAAATAAACTTAGAAGTTATGCTGTAACTAGTGGTGGTAAAGAGCTTGTAGATTCTCTTTCACCATATAGTTCTATATTTGAAGTTGAAAAAAAACTAGAAGAAACTAACGAAGCTTTAGATATTTTAATTAGAAAAGGTACTCCTCCTTTTGAAGGTTTACATGAAACTAAAGAGGAGCTTGAAAGAGCTGGTAAGGGTGGAACATTAAATCCAGGTCAATTAATGAAAATTGGAAGTATGCTTAGATGTTCTAGAAGATTTAAAGAATATGTATCAAGAAAAGAAGAGGAAGTTGGATATAAAAATCTTGAAGACTTAGCATATATATTAATTCCAATAAAAAATCTTGAAAATGAAATTGATACCGCAATTATTTCAGAGGAAGAAATAAGCGATAAAGCAAGTGGAACTCTATATAATATTAGAAGAAGCTTAAAAGAAAAGAATTCTTCTGTAAGAGAAAAAATTAATTCAATTGTAAGAGCTAACTCTAAGTACTTACAAGACTCTCTTTATACGATGAGAGGGGACAGATATGTAATTCCTGTAAAAGCAGAGTATAAGGGCGCAGTTCCTGGTCTTGTTCATGATCAAAGTTCTACTGGAGCAACATTATTTATAGAACCTATGAGTTTGGTTAATTTAAATAATGAAATAAAGGAATTAATGCTTAAGGAAAAAGCTGAAATAGAAAGAATATTAAGTGCTCTTTCTGAAAAAGTTTATGAAAATATAGATGCTTTAAGAAGTAATGCAAATATTTTAAGAGAACTTGATTTTATATTTGCTAAAGGGAAATATGCATCATCATTAAATGCAATAAAACCTAATGTTAGAAATGATAGAAGTTTTGATATATTAGGTGGGAAACATCCTTTAATAGATCCTAAAGTTGTGGTTCCTTCTGATATTTATTTAGGAGAAGAATTTACTACTTTAATGATAACAGGTCCTAATACTGGTGGTAAAACAGTAACATTAAAAACTGTAGGATTACTTCATTTAATGGGATTAAGCGGTTTATTAATTCCTGCAAAAGACGGATCATCAATTGGATTCTATAGAGATATCTTTGCAGATATTGGAGATGAACAAAGTATTGAACAATCTTTATCTACTTTTTCTTCTCACATGACTAATATAGTTTCAATATTAGAAAAGGCATCTTTTGACTCTTTAGTACTATTTGATGAATTAGGTTCTGGTACTGATCCTACTGAAGGTGCTGCATTAGCTGTTGCAATCATTGAAACACTAAATAAAAGAGGAGCTAGAATTATAGCAACAACCCACTATAGTGAATTAAAGGGATATGCTTTAAGAACTGTTGGAGTTGAAAATGCTTCTGTTGAATTTGATGTAGAAACATTAAGACCTACGTACAGATTATTAATCGGTGTTCCTGGTAAGTCTAATGCCTTTGAAATTTCTAGACGTCTTGGACTTGGAATTGATATTATAACAAAAGCAAAAGACTTTATGTCAGAAGAAAATTTACAATTTGAAGATTTAATTAGAGATCTTCAAGAAAAGAGTATTGTTGCAAATAGAGATGCTAGAGAAGCTAAAAGACTTAAGGAAGAAGCAGAAGCTTTAAAGAAAAAATATGATGAAAAACTTAAAAAGCTAGATACTGTTAGAGATAAAGTTTATGATGAAGCTCGTCAAGAAGCTAAACAAATAGTTTCTAATGCTAAAGATGAAGCAGATGAAATCATTAAAGCTATGAGAGAATTAGAAAAAATGGGAATAG
>JAFNXG010000106.1 GCA_017383505.1 Clostridium sp. | reverse complement strand
CAGATATTGGTAGATACTTTTATTATAACGAGGTGTTGTGTATGAATGATATAGAAAGTTTAGTTTCTAACGTTGGTTTCCCTATAGCTATTGCATTGTTTTTTGGTATAGTTCTCTATAGAGTTTTCTTTACTTTTTTTAATAAAGCTATGAACAGTTCTAAAGAGATATATGACTCTAATAAAGAATTAGTAAAAACAAACCAGGAACTTGTTAATACAAATAAAGAAATAGTTGAAACTAATAAACTATTATCTAAAGACGTAATATCAAAACTAGATGAAATTTATAATATAGTTAAGTAAGGGGTTGTCTCCTCTTACTTTTCTTAAGAGGTGATAAAATGAATTTTTCTACCATTAAAGAGAAAGTTTACAACAGAATAGATGAAACTGATTATGATGAACAAATAGAAAACATAGTAGAAGGTGCAATAAATCAAGCTTATATGGAACTATGTAAAATAGACAAGAGAATATCTAGAGCATATGTACCAGTAATTAATGGAGTAGCTACTCTTCCAGAAAATACTTTAGAGATTATAAAAGTAATACCAGAATTAGGTAATGAAGATATAGTAGAAGGAAGAAATATAATAACTGATAAAGAAGGAGTTCTTGAGATATTATATAATTATTCTAGAGATGAATTAATAGAAGATGATGAAGAACCAGACCTTCATATTAATCTTCAATATGCCTTAATAAACTATGGTGTATATAAATATTATCTCCATAGGAAGAAAGATGACTTAGCTGAAGTTGCTCTTGGTGATTATCAATTTTCTATATCACAATATGAAGTTAAGAAAGATAATATAGAAGGTAGAGCTACTACTATAGTTGATGTTCTATATAAGAATGAGGTGGTAGAATGAAATATACAAGTAAGCTAGGACTTCCTATATGGGACGACCCTGTTAATGATACTTTTGATATAGGTGATTTTAACAAAGCTAATAACGCTATAGAAGACTTCTTTGCCAATATAAAAGATATAGTTACTGGTTCTGAAGATAAATCTAAGGTTGTGTATGCTAAAGACTTTGGTATATCTTCAGATAATAAAGATAACACAGAAGGTTTTAATAAACTTCAAGATTTTCTAAACAACAACAGAGTAGATGAAGTATTGTTTGAAGCTAATGGAACTATATATACTAACATTAATCTTAAGGTAAGAAACACTAAATTACTTGGAAATGGAACTACTATCCTTCCTATAGCTAACTCATGGTTATTTAATAATCAAAAGGCTCTAATAGTTCTTGATGATAATAGTGAAGCTAGTGGTTTTATTTTTGATGGAAACTATTTAAATAATACTTTTGAACAAGATGGTAAATTATTTTATTCTGGTGCTTCAGCTACTACTGCTTTAGTACAACCTATAGGAGTAACTGGAATATGGATTATAGGGGATAATTGTAAGGCTCATGGTAACACATTTAGAGATATATCTTGGACTTGTATAGATGTTAATGGTAAAGCTAAAGAGACAGGCAGAAATAAGAATATAGATATTTATGATAATATCTTTTATAACTCTGCTGAAGACCATATAGCTATTCATAACGTTAATGATGTAAGAATATACCACAACTATTGTTATGACCCTAGTAATCATGCTATTCACCCTTATTCTTTTACAGGTAATATAAGAGTATATGAGAATTATATAAGTATAAATAAAGACAATATAATCCCTTGGAATGAAGATTATATAGCCAATGCTCAAAGAACTGCTATTATATTAGACCACCCTCAATATCCTCAATCTGATGTATTTAATGTTATAATAGAGAATAATACTATAGTTGGTAACTATAAAGCAGCAATAGAGATTAATGGTTGTCCAGATAGATATAATATAAGAGATAATATATTTGAAGGAGATGAAACTAATATAGGAGTACGTTATAAAACTATAAGCTTAGGAGACTCTTATATAAGAAATAATAAATTCCATAATCTATCTAAAGCATTCTCCTTTAATACCATATCTAATATTCCTCTTCCTACTTATACTACAGATATTACTGGTTCTGTTCTTATAGAGAATAACGAATACAACTATTGCAATATAGCTTATGAGATGTTTGCTACTAAAGATATACCTGGTATAGAAAGTTTTAAGTTTACTTGCCAAAACAATAGATTAATTAATGTAAGTAAGCATTGCAACATTCATCATTTATTAACTAACTTCTATCTTGAGATGCTCGATGATATAGATATGAAGAAGTCTACTTTCAATGGAAATACTTTATATGATAGAGACAATAAGATAACTACTTGTAAAGAAAAACCATTAAATATATTTCCTAATAATTATACTATTGTAGATGGTTCTATATTAGGTATTAGTACTAGAAAAAAAGTTAGTACAGGTGCTACTACTTTAGTTACTTTGGATAGTGATAAGAAACTAAATATAAATATGTCTGATGATGGAACTCAAACTTCTTACACTTATGTTGATTATACGTTCTATAATAATCTTTTATGTAATAGTGAATTAGTTACATTACACACAGAGTTCTCTTGCGAAAATATAGGAAATAATACTATATATGTTCAGTTTATAATTAATAACCAAGATGGTAGCAAGTTAGGTTCTGTTACTCCAATCACTAAAGAAGGATATACTAATGGAGAGATATTCTCTCAATATAATATCTTTGATTTATCTCAATATAAATTAAATGACCCAGATGGAGTATTTGTTGTAAGAATACAAATAGGAAATGGTACAACTAATGGTAGTTTTAGTAACTTTAAATTATTGTCTTTAAGTGTTACTGATGGTATAAATTATGGTGTAGACGTTGCAAGTAAAAATATTGGATATAACGAAAGTAAAATGTTATTTACTAAAATGTAAGAGGTGATAAGATGGCTACAGAATTTAGAATACCTAGTTTTCAGTCTGGTATTAACCAATATAATGCTGAAGGACTTATAAAGATATACGAAGCTGTTGACGCTTATAACTGTGATATAACTGATGGTGCTTTAAGGTCTTCTAAAGCACCTTTAACTATATTACGAATAAATGATAGTGTTGATAGTCTAATACCTTTTTATGGAGATGGAGGACAGTATCTTATGTATTCTTCCAATGGAAATATAAAAACTATAGAAGTAGAAAATAATACAGTTATAGTTAAGAATAATAAATCTGATAGATATGATAGCCTTAACTTTGAATATAATGGAAAGAAAATAGTTGTTGTTACTAATGGAGTAGATGATGTATTCTATTGGGACGGAAAAGATAGACATTTATTATTAAACAGAAGACCTCACTATGATGATAACGGTAAATTAGATTATTATGTAGATGCTAATGGTAACCAAATAAATGATGAGAATGCTATAACTACTTTAGCTCCTAAAGGTAAGTTTATAGAACTTCATTATGATAGATTATGGATAGCAGGAGACAGAGATAATCCAGATAGAGTTTATTTTAGTACTAATGGAGTTAATGGTGCAGATATTAATGACTGGACTGTTCCTTTAGCTGATGAAGAAGAAATAAACATGCACGGTGGTTTTATAGATGTTAGGTCTTATGATGGTAGTGGTATTATAGGTATGAAAGTAGTTATGAACTATGTTACTATATTTAAATCTCATAGTGCTTATAAGGTATTTGGTAGTACTCAAGAGAACTATGAAATGGTACAAATATTCTCTTCTGAAGGTGCTATAGGAGATAGAACTATATGTACTGGTAATAATGGTTTATACTTCCTTAACAGAGATGGAATATATTATTATGATGGAACTAACACTACTCTTATATCTTCTAAATTAAATAAGATATTCGAAAGAATGAATTATGACTATGCAGAGTTATCTGTAGGATTATATAGTAATAATAAATATTATTTATCTTTTCCTATAGATGATAGTGATATAAATAATATATTAGTGGTTTATAATACTCTTACAGGTGCTTATATGGTTTATAATATAGAAGGAATAAAAGATATGGTAGAGTTTGATAACGAAGTGTATTATTCTAAAGATAACGGAGTATATAAGTTATTTGGTGCTAAAAATGTTATGCCTTTAAAATGGACAACTCCTATGTATGATTTTGGATATAAGAATACAAGAAAGATAAGTGATAGAATATATTTTAGAGGAAAAGGTACTGGTAAAGTTAAGTTTACTCTTAAGACAGAAAGAATGGAAAAAACTTTAGAAGTAGAATTAACACCAGAAGAAACGCTATATAGAAAAAGACTTAAAGGTAAAGGTAGAATGCTTCAGTTAACTATAGAGAATGTCAATCAATCAAATATAGAAATAATAGCTCCTGCGTTAACAGTAGAGCTAGATGAAGATTAGAGGTGATTATATGACTTATGCTAGAGAACAAATAAATGGAACTACAGGACAAGACTTAAATAAAATGAATGAAAACTTTATGAACTTATGGTCTAAAGTATTTGGAGATATATCTTTCTCTGACGCTAATGCAAAACTGCAAGAAACTATATTAACTCAATATATTCCTTTTCAAGGAGAAGGTAATGCAGATAATAACTTCCCTTATACTATAAGGTTCTATATACCTCCTAATGTTAAGAAGATAAAAAACTCTACTATGTCTGCAGTATTAGAAGCATATAGAATGGATAGTGCTACTACAGAGTCTGGTGGTAAAGTAGAGAATTTAGATATATCTATAGGAATGTCTGAAGCAGGTGGAGGAAGCTTTGTTACTAATGGAACTCAAGCTACTGGATATGGTGGAGGTAACTTTAGTGGTAGTACTACTAGCTATGTTAATAGTTGGGGAGACCCTAACTGTGGTGTTCTTACTTCAGCACCTACTAGAATAATAGCTCCTAATGCTTCTTATGATGGAAGTCATTATATAACTGATGGTGCAGGCGGTAAAGCTATAAATGTTACTGCAGTATCTACTAATGGTACTGCTAGACAAATAGTAGACTTAGCTAGAATACAACACAATCATGTAGTTAATATAAGTGGATATGTAAGTGTATCTGTTACTGTTCCTGGTCAATCTGGTAGTTTTGTAATGCCACCTCATAGTCATAATGCTATAGGTAAAGTAAGTTTCCCTGCACACCAACATGCTAATGAACCAGGAATAAAACTAGCAACTGATATAGGTAACATGGGTCTTTATGTTAATGGAAATAACCTTTATACTTTAAGTACATCTAACAGAGTAAAGAACGATATAGATATAAAAGATTATCTAAAGATAGGAGAATGGAATACTATAGAATGTAAAACTTCTTCTTTAGGAAGAATAACAGTTTATGGAACTGTTGAATGTGTAATGAAAAGTATATAAGAGGTGATATAGATGGCAGATTACTATGCTCAAGCTGAACAACAAACACAAGCTGAACATAATAAAAAAGTACAAAACCTTAAGAGTCAACTAGCTTCTAATCAATTAGCTTTAGACCAACAGAAGACAGGAGTTAATCAAAACTACGATTATCAAGTAACACAACAAAACTTACAAAACAAATTAAATAAGAACTCTGTGTCTAATGCTATGATAGGAAGAGGACTTGGTAATTCTTCTATAGCAGTTAGTGGATTAGCAGAACAAGATGCTAAAAACACTAGACTAGTAGGAGATATAAATAGAAATAGAACATCAGACTTAAACAATATAGATGCTCAAAAGGCTCTATTAGATAGAAATTATAATGCTGAAGTAGGACAATTAGAAGCTGATAGGTTATCAGAAATAAGAACTTTAGCATATCAATTAGAAGACAGAGCGTTTGATAAGGATTATAAGAATAGACAAATGGCTCTTCAAGAACAAGCTCAAAAAGCTACTGAAGCATATCAAAATGCTTATTTAGCATTACAACAAAAACAAGCAGATAATGACTTATGGTACAAACAACAAACACTTGCTCAAAGTGCTAGTGAATTAGCTTGGCAAAAAGAGAAGTATTATGCTTCTCAAAGTGCTTCACAATCTTCAACAGATTGGTCAACTTATGAAGGATACTTAGCTGATTATAATGCTATTATGGGAGGAGATTATACTACTTCAGAAAGAAATAAACTTCTTAAACAATTAAGTACTTCAGCTAGTATGTATCAAAAGAAGACAGGCTATGACTTATCTGATATAATATCTGCTAGTAATAATGGTATAACAAAAACAACTACCAACTATGCTTCAAATAGATATCAATTACCTGGAAGGAGGTTGTTTAAATAGAGGTGATATAAATGGCAAGTCCATTAAGTAGATTATATAATTCATATAAGAAGAAAGATGAAGAGAAAGCTAAATACTCTAATCCTTATGATGATGGAAGCATATGGAGTGAAGCTCCTGCTTCATCTTCTTCTGTTTCTGAAAGAAATTTACCACAATTAAATTTTAATAGCTCTTCTAATAGTTCACCTATGTATAGTGCTTTATATTCTCTTAAAAAGAATACTAATGCTACAGATAGTGGTACTGAAGATTATCTAGAATATGCTAGAAATAAAATGAACTACTATAGTGAAAATATAGAATTAGCAGGACAAAAAGTAGTAGAACCAGAAAAGAAAGGTTTACTATCTGGTGTATTAAATGTTATAGATAAAATTACTGCAGTTCCTCGTTCTGTAGAAAATGTATTTGGTGGTGCTACAGAAGGAATGAGACAAACTAACGAAGAGAATACTAATAATATTATGAATACAGAAGCAGGAAAGAAACTTAAATCTATGGGTTATCTTACAGATGGTCAAAAACTTTATGACCTAGAAGGTAACGAAGTTAAGATGGATATAACTAAAGAATATATGGAAGCAGATAAATTAAGAGTAGAAGCACAAATGAGTGCTAAGAATACTAATCCAGTTAAAGACTTAGGTAATATAGGTAAACAATCTGTTAAGTCTTTTATAGATACCTATAGAGCTTCTTTTGGAGATTTAGATTATGCTGAAGTATCTGACTTCTCTAATGTATTAAATAGAGCTAAAAACCAAGAAGGAGACTCTGGTGTTATAAATAAAAAACAACAAACTAATACTGTAGTAGGTAAGACTGCTAAGTTATTTGGTGCTTCAGATGATACTGCTTCTAGTATATCTAATATAGCTTCAGATATAGCTATTAGTACTGCTCTTGGTAACGCTACAGACTTAGGAGATGTAGGTAAAACTCTTAAGTATATGAATAAGTCTGATGAAATTAAAAATGCAGAGAAGATAGCTAATAACGCTCAATTAGCTTATGAACTTTCTGCTAAGTCTAATAAATATGATGACTTTGTTAGTGCAGTTAAAAACTTAAGTGAAACTAGAAAGTTTGATATGCCAGATGAGAAAACTCTTAATAAGATGTATGGAGAGTTTGTAGAAAACTATTCAGAACAACTTATGAATAAAACATCTAAAGCTATAGGAGGTATGCCAGACTTTGAAGGTCTTAGGTTAGGTAAAGGTACTTTATTATCTAGAGAAGCTTTAGATAAAATAAACACCAATAAAGTTCAAAGTGCTCTTCTTAAAGCAGGTTTAACTGCTTACTCTCCTGCTAGTGGATTATTACACTCTAAAGCTTTAGGTAAGTTAGGAGACTCTATAACTAGCACTAAAATAGGTGGAGCAGTTAAAGATACTATAGATGAAAGCTTTATAGGTGGTTCTCATAATGAATGGGTTAAGGCTGCGAAGAATAATCCACAAGATGCTTTAACTAATATTAATATGAAGATGATGGCTGATAACGCCAATGAAATTAAATATAGTAATATAAAACAACATCTTAAGGAAGCAGAAAATATTAAGAAAATAACTACAGAAGAAGGAAGAAAGAATATAACTAGTACTTTAGAAAGACCTGAAGGTAAAGTAACCACTATAGAAGAAGTAGATAAAGAAGTTATTAATCCTGCAGTTACTAAAGAGCTTAAAGATAAAGTTAAAGAAGAGATGAATAAAAATACTGTAGAAGTTGGCGTTAAAGAACAAGTGGCTAAGAATGATAAGAAGATAGCTACTGTAGAGAAACAAATGGAACAAGCTAAAGATATGGAAAGTAAGGTTAAAGGAACTATAAGTTTTAAGAAACAACTTAAGGCTCAAGATATAGATAAGAAAACTATAGATAGAATATTAGAAGATAAAACTCTCTTTAAGGATAGTATGACATTAAGCACTAATCAGCTTTCTAGGCGTTTAAAGAAAGAAGGATATGAAAACCCTACAGAATTAGCAAGAAAGCTTAAAACAGCTTCTAATGGTGTTCTAGATACTGTAGAAGATAAAGCTAAAGGTCTTACTGGTAAGTTTGATGAAGTGGTTACTGTAGATAATAGAAGTATGCAATATAAAAACTTAAATAAAGGGGATAATAAGTATGAAGTTATTCCTAAAGGAAAAAGTTACGATAAATCTCATATAGTACCTATGGGAGAAACTAGAAATAAAAAATATATGAAAACCATGTTTGATAATTGGGAAGAACCTTTAATTGGAACAAACAAAGAAACTGTAACAACAGGAACTAAAAGAATAGCTTTAGAAAATAAAGAAAAATTTATACCTGATGGAAAAACAGAAAACATGGTTAGAAGAGAAGCTAGAAGACAACGTATCCTTAAAGATATAAAAGAGAATGGTTATAATTTAACTCCAGAGCATAAGAAGATTATAGAACAAGGTACTGATGAGGACTTAAGACACTATCAACAATTAGTTGCTCAAAAGAAACAATATGACTTATCTACAGAGAAGTTCCCAGAAGTTAATAAAGAATATAGAGAGTTCTTTGAGAAAGAAGGTATAGTTCCTCAAAACATACAAGATGGATTAGAGACTTTAGCTACTTATAGAAAAGCAGGAGATACTACACCTATTTTTAAGATGGGAGAAGGTGGTAAATCTAGTAGACTTATGAATGCTACTACAGGAAAATATGTAAAACCTAGTGCTAAAGAAGTAAAAGAATTAGCTACTACTATGTCTAAAGAAAAGATAAAAGAATTAGATAGCACTAAGAAGTTTATTCAAAGTATTTATGATAATGCTAGTTTTACAGAACAAAACGTTAAGGATAAAGTCATAAGAGAATTAAGTGCTAGAGGTATAGAGTTAACTACTGTAGAGAAACAAATGGTTAAAGAATTTATAGACCCTCTAGACCCTAAAGATAATCTTAATGATTTATTTAAGATGTTAGATAACAAAGTTATAGGGGAGAAACAAGATTTATTATCTTATCTATCTAAAGATGAGATACAACTATATAAAGATTATTTAACTAAAGATTATCTAGACCCTATAACAGATGACTTAGCTTCTAAAGTTAAAGATGACTCTAAGATTAATTGGAAAGATAAACAAATCTATGGTGATGATATAGATGTAGTAGACGTAGGAGAAGAGTTTGCTAAGAGAGAAAAATGGAGTGCTAAAGATTATGAAACATTAGAACAAAAAGAATATGTGGGAACTAAAGCAGAAAACTTATATTCTAAAGAAGATAGAAAAATAATGTTAGAAGATGAATATGAAATACAATATACTGCATTTGAAGACTCTTTGGCAGAACAATATACAAAAGAAGCTAAAGAGAAAGCTAATAAACAAGGTCTTGTAGATTATATTATGAAAGCCCAAGAAAAAAGAATGAAAGAAGCATTCACTCCTAAAGGTAAATTTGTAGAGATGGAACAACTAGCAGAGAACGCTACAAAAGCTTCTGTAAAGGCTTCTAAAGATACCTTGATAAATAAGTCTACTGAAACTATAAAACCTCTTAGAAAGGCTTCTGAAGCCGTAGAGACTATCTCTAAAGATGATAAGATTACTGGACTTAAGTTTAGATTAGATAATGGAGCAGAGATTATATTAGATGAAAAGATAACTGCTCAAGATATAAAGAAGGTTGCTACAGAGAATACTCTTCCAACAACTTATATGTATACTAAACAAAAGAATGCATTTAATGGAGTAACTTATGGAAAGGATAGTCAAGTATGGATTAACGTAGGTGATACTAGGATTAAAGCTAAAGATTATCCTAACATAGTTCAACATGAGAATTTTCACGTAATTCAAAATACTATGAGTAACCTTAAATTCACTGAGGAACAAACTACAGAAGCTATAAATGAATTAAGTAAATGTTCTGATGAACAATTAGATAAACTTATAGATATTTTTGCAGAACAAGGAATGGGTGATAGTACAACAAGAGAACTTCTAAGGAAAGGATTTATAAGTAAATATGTAGCAAGTCATATAAAAGCTAACTCTCATATAGTAACGATAGTAAAAGAAGCTAATGCAGTTATAGGTTCTTTACTTACATCTCCTAATAAGAAGATTAGAGAAACATCTAGAGAACTATTTGGAGAAGATGTATATAATAGTTTTATGAAGTCTATTACAGATATGCAACCTACAGAGTTTAAGAAAACTAGTGACTTTGTAAGAACTAAGTTCTCTGATGAGTTAGCTACTAAGATGGAAAAATTAAATAATATATCTTACACTCTTAAGAATAAAATGAACCTTAATGAAGAAGCTTGGGAGAACAATAAAGTCCTTCAAGATATATTAGATGACTTAGAGATGGACACAGAGAATATAGACTATGCTGATAGAGTTATTAAGAGATTAAATGAATTTGATGATATGACAGGAGGAGAAGGTAGTAAAGCTATAGAAGGTCTTAAGCTAAGACTTAAGTTTAAACAAGAGATAGAGAAGCTAGAAACTATAGACCTTACTAAAGAGTTATCTGATGTTGAAATGGACGTATTTAACAATATTAAGAAAACATTTGAACATTTTGGTATGGAAGAAGAGTTAGGTAACTTAAGAGCTAACTATGTACCTCACGTATTAAATCCTGAACTTAAAGCAGATAAAGAAGCCTTAAGAATAGCTAAGGATAAGTTTGGTACTTCATTTGATGATGTATTTAATGTTAACGGTATCCAAAGAAAATATGAAGGAACTATAGCTAAAATGAATATGAACTTTGGTGAAAGGTTAAGTGAAGAAGGGTTAGCTAACGTAGATAGAAAATTATTCCTTGATGATATAGCTGATATATATATTAACAGAGCAGTAGCACACGAAGACCTTATGTATAAAAAAAGTTTACAAGATACTTTTATTAATACTATGTCTAAAGAAAGAGTAGTTAACTTCCAAACAATAGTAGACTCTGAAAAGACTGCTAGAGAAAATATAGAAACTCTTATAAGGACTTATACTAGAACTGATGATGCTACAGAGATAACTGATGAACTTATAGACTCTTTAGTTAAAGACTTTAAAGGAAGTAATAGAACTTTATATCAATGGCTTAAGAAAGAAGGTAAAGATAAAATGCAACTTTCTCAAGATATAGCTAATATAGATATTAAACATCTTAATGCTAATGACTTTGCTGAAAAAGAAGTAAGCAACTTCTTTGCTATAGGTGGTTTAAACTCTGATGGTGTTAAGTATTTCCAAGATGACTATGTAAGATTTGATAATAAAGAAGGACTTCATATTTCTGGTAAAGCTGAAGATTTATATAACGAAAAGAAAAGCCATATTAGTTATCTAAAGTCTAAAGGAGCTCCTAATAGTGCTTTTAAAGACTATAGGGAGATAGCTACTAAACAAAAGAAAGCATTAATCACTAATGGAGAAATAAGAATAGAAGCTGAACAAGCATGGAGAAAACACTATAATGATTTATCTACAGAAGATAAGATAGAACTTATGACTAACAAACAACCTAAATATGTTTGGACTCAAAACTATAGAGCTCAACTAAGAGAACAATATAAAAACAATCCTGCATATCTATTTGCTTATGAAGATATAGAAGTAGAGTGGAAACAAGTATATGATGGTATGATGGATAAGTACATGAGAGATAACGATATGATACTTATCACTAAAAAAGGTAAGAACGAGATAAAGAGTTATAATGTAATAGCTAATAATGCTGATGAGTTAGAGTTAACTGCAGATAACTTTAATGATTATGTAGTAACAAAGAATATAATGGAACACTCTAACGATAAGAAATATATGATAAGAAAAGACAGATGGAATGCTTATAACAAAATGATAGAAGAACAAGCAATAAAGGATAAAAATATATTCCTTAAGGCTTATGATAAAGCTACAGGTATCTTTAAGGCTCAAGCTTTAGGAAGTGGTAGATTTGTATTTAATACTGCTTTTGGTAACTTATTTGAAAGTTATTATACTGCAGGAGTTAATCTATTAGACCCTAGTATGATGAGAGCTTACTATAGATATGCTAATGGTAAACCTATTAAGATAGCAGGATATACTAATGCAGATATAGCAGTAGCTATGCAAAAGCTAGGTGCTAATAGTTCACAAATAGGTGAAGAAGTATATAAAGATAAAGCATTTAGAGCTCTTAAGAATATGCAAGAAGGAAGTACTAGTCCTTTAAGCAAGATAGCAGATAAAACAAAAATTATTAATCCTTTATCTCAAGACTTTGGTTTGTATAGAGCTACTAACAAAGCTACAGAGACTATAGAAGATATGTCTAGATTTATTAATGTAGCTACTCAACTTAAGAGAGGAAAGAGTTTTGCTGAAGCAGTAGATATAACTAACAAAGCTTTATTTAATTACTCTGATTTAACTATGTTTGAAAAGAATACTATGAAGAGGATTATTCCTTTCTATACTTTCATGAGAAATAACTTACCATTACAACTTAATAACATTATGGATAATCCTGCTAAGTATGGTAGACTTATAGATGTATACAAACAATCTACTCAACAGTTTACTACAGATAAGGAAAGAAACTTAACACCAGACTATATGGACGGTTACTTAAGAATAGGAGGTACTAGTGCTTTAAATCTTCAAATACCTTTAAATAATATTAACGATATTACTTCTCCTTCAGGATTATTAAGTAGTGTAAACCCTCTTCTAAAGACTCCTTTAGAGTTAGCTTTAAATCATGAGTTCTATAGTGGAAATGAAGTTAGCAAATATGGAGAAGCAAAAGATTATGCAGGTTATGCTATAGAGAATATGTTACCTTTCTTTAGTTCTTATGGAGAAGCTATAAGTAATGCTAAAGGAGGAGATTATGAAAAATTAGCTAATATGATGGGTCTTCCTATAAGGACATTTGAAATAGAAACTGCAGAGAAACAAAAGTTATATGCTTATGTAGATGAATTAGAAAAACAATGGTACAGAATAGCTGAAGAGAACCCAGAGTTAGCTGAAGCAATTAAAGAGTATAATAATGCTAAGAGCCAATATACTAGTAAGAAAAAATCTACTCCTTTGTATAACATAGGATATGAATATAATTCTCCTTTAGGTAAATTACTTCATTAAAAAAGAGAGCCTTTCGGCTCTCTTATTAATTATACAGAGGAAAAAATAGGTTTGCATTCTTATACATAAATTTAGCTTCTATTTTGTCATACACTAGAAAATAAACAGCATTATTCTTTTCTTTAGCATCATATACAGTTATTACTTCTCCTTTTTTATCTAACACTTTTAACATTATATCACCTCTACAAATTTTCTTTTAGGATAATCTTTAGCATATTTCTTTTCATATACATAGTGAGCTAAAGCTATAGCATCTGACTGTTCAGCTACATATGTCTTAATCCTATTGTCTCTCTTATAATATATAGGCTTACATATATCATCAGCATCTAGATTATATATAGAAGCTAATACTTCAGCCACTTCTCTTTTAGAAGCTTTACCATAACCTGTAATAGCTTTCTTAAGAGTAGGAGGAGATACTTCTATAAAAGGTATATCAAAGTCTAAACAAGCTAATTTAATCATGGCTCTTATCTCTGCTAACTTAACTACGTTATTACCTCCAAAGGAACTTCCTGCTACATTTACTTTTTCTATAGCAACTATATCTGGTTTCCAATAGATTAATCTACTTCTAACCATTTGATACATTCTCTTAAGGTTAGAAGCTTTTTCTATATTAAAGTCTTCTGTTGCTATAAGACTACCATTTTCTATTATAGCCATTCCTGAATTAGTTCCATTAACCATGGTCAAAACCACAAATTCTAATTGTTTTTTTAACCATAAAACCACCCCACCTATTTAGGTAAATTATAATTTTTGTTTATATATTCTTTATATTTTTTAGTATAATCATAACTATCTTTAAATACATTATTAACTGCTTTATATAACTTAGGTTCATGTTTATATAATATATCTAATTCTTGTTTTAAATTACGTGAATAAGGACAGCCACAGCAACCTGTGCGTTTTAATCCATATTCCGTATAGCATTTACTATTTGTTATATTAAAAAATTCTTTATAATATTTTTTATCTTCATCTGAATACCAAAAGATAGGTCTATAATTATCGTATCCTTTATTTGTTATATCAAAACAAGATTTATAAGCAGTAGACCTTACTCCTCCTTCAGATTTTCTTATTCCTGTTATATTTAAATCATATCCTTCTTTAAGTTTATTGTGAGATAAATCTTTTTTAGCGTATTTACAACATTTTTGACTAATGCTAAATTCAGGTGGATTTTCTATTAAAAATTCTTTAAGTAGTTTATTCTGTTTTATATTATGAGAAGGAGACGGTTTTGTATTACACCACCATTCCAAAGCAGATTTACAATTAGGATATTCTTTTATTAACACTTCAAAAGACTTATCTTCCCATTTAAAATTATGATTTTGTAATCTACTAATCATTTCACTTACGTGTTTACTTATAAAAGGTTGTCCATATCTTTTACATGATAATGGAATTGGTACTTCTGGTCTTATTGTTTCTATCTTTATATTATATTTATCTTCAAGATATCTAATGTGTTCTTTAGTTGCTCCGTATTCTAAACCAGTATCAAAATATACATAATCAACTATTTTATTATTATCAAATTTAGTAATTATATCAAGCACTATATCACTATCAGAACCTCCACTTATAGAACATAACGCCTTTTTATATCCACGGTTATTTAATTTACTATAAGCAGTAAGCAAAGATTTACCTACTGCTTCGTTCCTTACTTTATCTAATATATCATAAAGTTCTTTCACAATATCACCTAATATTTACCTATATTATCCCAAGAAGGAGTCTTAGGTAACTTCTTTTTATACATAGGACATTCTCCATCTTTATAGCAGTCACAAAAGTGTTTACACCACCAAGTACTTTTAGGATTAGTCTCTGGTGGTTTTTTACTTATCTCTATGGCTTTATTTACTCTTTCTATTCCTTTTCTCATAAACTCTTCTGTAGGTTTTATAGTTTTTACCTTTTTGAACTTAGAGAAATAAAAGTTAAACTCTTTAGGGAGTTGTCCATAAGTTTTATAAATTAAAAGACAATATATTACTGCTTGCATATTATCTGATAATTCTTTCTTAGTATAAGTTCTACCTGTCTTCCAGTCTGATACTATTATTCCATCTGGAGTAAAGTCTACTCTATCTATGATACCTTTGAAAGGTAAATCTATACCATCTATTATACCATCAAGTATTATAGTTTGTTCTGAAGAGAAAGGTTTATCTATAAAGACTCCTTTCTCACTTATCCAATCTAATTGTTCATGAAGAGATACTCTAAAAGCTTCTCTATCATCTTCATCATCAAATAAAGATATATCTATCTTTTGAAATTCTTTCTCTAGAATGTTGTGTAGACCATCTAGCGTCCATTCTAAGCCTTGTATTAAGTTGTTGTTGTGTAAATCCATTAGGTTATGAAAACACGTTCCACAGGCTGTATATTTAGTATCTGAAGATGGTTTACCATTATCCCCTCCATAACTCCCATGTATATAATGACCCATATAAGAACACGTTTCAAAGTTACCTAATGCTGAAGGACTAATCCTGTTCATCTTCATCACCTGCATAATAAGAAATATAATCTAATCCTTTAGATACATATCTAAAATTAATAAAAGCTAAAAGAGAAGCAAGGAATAAAACCTCCTTGCTATCACTTAAAAGTATTATTAATAAAGAAAATACTAAAGCAGTTATATCTATTAGTAATCCCATAGCATCACCTCTATTTATTTATAGTAGTACCTCTTTGTATATATTTATTATTATAGAAACCTTTAATTCTATCTGAAGACCTATCAGCTCTTTCTGCTACTTTACCTTTACCAAATCTTTCATCAAAAGACATATATCCAGTTACCCTTGATACTCCTTGTATTTTATCACAACCACATTCATGACAATGATTTTCATATCCAGAAAGATATTCATAACAATCAGTACAGTATCTTATGTGAAAGTTAATACCCATATATCCTATATCTTTACTTCTTCCAAAGTTAACTATATTCATTATATCTTCTCCTTGAGGATAGTTATCTAATTCTATATAACTTATATGTCCTCCATTACAAAGATTATGATAAGGGGCTTCTATAGATAACTTACTAGTAATGCTAGTCATATAATATACAGGAACATGGTAACTATTAGTATAATAATCTTTATCTGTAACTCCAGGAATAACACCATACTTCTCTTTATCAAGAACTATAAAGTGTCCAGATAATCCTTCAGCAGGAGTAGCATAACAAGAGAAATTAAGTTTATATTCTTTCTTAAATTGGTCACACATTCTTCTTATTTCTGATACTATCTTAATACCTAATTCTTGAGCTTCTTTACTTTCTCCATGATGTTTACCTATAAGATATATAAGTGTTTCTGTAAGACCTATAAATCCTATTCCATAAGTTCCATGTTTTAATATAGGTTCTATACTATCATCTAAAGATAAATTATCTGTGTATCTCCATATATTTTCTCCTACTATAAAAGGTAAATCTCTAACCTTTCTATTCTTAAGAACACTATATCTATGAAGTAAAGCATCTTTAGCTAAAGATATTTTTTCATTAAGAAGATAAAAGAAAACATTTATATCTTTATTTGACCCTATAGCTATTCTAGGAAGATTAATAGTACAAGGAGCTATATTACCTCTTCCTCCAGTAAAAGGTTCTCCATTAACATCTTCTTGTACTCTAGTTCTACAGCCCATAGTACATGGATTATAACCTCTTTCATACATATCTTTATTAATGGTGTTATCTAAATTAAGATAAGTAGGGTTCATTCTCTTAGCTGATACTTCACAAGCTAATTTATATAGTTTATAGTAAGGGTCTTCTTGTTTGGCATTAACTCCATCTTTTACTCTAAAGATAATATTAGGGAATATAGCAGGTTCTCCATGTCCTAAGCCTTTATTATATTCCTCTAAGAATATCTTTAATATTTTAGAAGCTATATTACTTCTAGGAAGTCCTACATTAATAGAAGAGAAAGGTACTTGAGAACCTGCTCTACAAGCCATAGTATTTAAATTATAAACTATTCCTTGCATAGCTTGTCTTATATCATAGTCACTATCATGGTCATTAACATAACAAGCTAAGTCATTCTCAAAGTCTGTTATACTAACACCACCATATTGGTCATTCTGTACTGACTGAATAATAATACACATAAGATGAGAAGCAGTTCTTATATCTTTAGGTTTTCTAATATATCCATATCCAGTATTAAAACCTCTATCTAAT
Source organism: Clostridium sp. (assembly GCA_017383505.1). Classification (GTDB taxonomy): domain Bacteria; phylum Bacillota; class Clostridia; order Clostridiales; family Clostridiaceae; genus Clostridium. Next base: position 2,473 of record JAFNXG010000106.1, on the reverse strand, counting down.
ACTTTCTTAAGGTCTACATGAAGGCAATTAACTGTAAGATTATAACTATCTAAATCATGATAATATATATCTCCATTAACATGAGCTTCTCTTAGTTCTTTTGGCATATTTAATAAATTTTGCACTTTATTAGCTTCTGAAGCTATTCTTAACATCTTAGCACTAAAGTTATTACCAACGTTAGCGTTGTTTCTATCTGTTTCTTCTCCAAAGGATTTTATCTGTTCCATTAGGCAGTCATACATTTTGTATTTCTCCAATTTAATCACCTCATATTTTTCGCTAGTGGATATATTATATCTAGTATTTTATTCTTTGTCTATTTCCTATATATTGTATTCTCATTTCTTTAGCACCATTAGTTCTACAGAAACCACAACAACTTAACTCTGGACAGAAACCTCTATATACACATTCAGGAACCATCTTATAGCTTAATGCAGGGTCTACTTCTTCTACCTTTCTTTTTATTTCTAGCATTAACTGTCTTGTCTCTTCATGTGCTTGAAAGCATAATCTTTTTTTAGCCATATTAATTAATGCTTGAGAGTTTATATAAAAACCTGCATTAACTAAAGAACCTTGAGGTCTATCATCTCTAGAACCTTCGTATTGTATTCTATCATCTCTTTGAGTAGATATAAAAGGAGTACTACCTACATGATGTCTTAAGAGATGCGTAATTACCCAAGACTTAACATCATGTACCTCTATCCAAAATTCTTTACATCTTATAGGAGAATGTTCTGCCATATACATATTATCCATAAATTGATAACTAGGCTCTTTATCTAAAGGTTCTTTCCATATAGTTAATCTAGCAGAGTTCATAACTATCTCATTGCTTGTTACTTCTTTTACTATTACTTCCATTAACTCACCTCATAAAAATAAGAGAGTCTTTCGACTCTCTATTGTTATTTAAAAATTATTTGTTTATTTTTCTATTTTCATTAAATCCATATTTTAAATAATGTTCAATACCACTTGTAAATGTACCTTTTGCAACTGCTTGAGCAACGTCTTGATTTAATTCTAAATATTCACCCTCGTTATATTCAGGAGGTATTGGAGGTAATGGCTTTCTACCCTCTTTGATACCATAATCTATATAATGTTTATAAGGATTATCTTTATATTTTTCATTTTTAGCTACATCAGGATAATTTGTTAAATACCAGTTTTTACTAAATAAATACATTGAATAATTCACCTCACTTTCATTATTATCTTCTTTGAAATTCTCTATTTTTTTATTTACTATAGCTTCAGCTATAGCTTTTCCTATGGCATCAGCACCTAATTTCTTATATAAATTTACGTCTTCTGTTGCTTCTACAAAACAAACTTCAACTATCATAGCTAACATGTTTGTATTTCTTAATTCATATAGACTTTTTCTAATCTTTTGACCTCTATTACCAAAGCCTAAACAACCAAGTTTTTCTACTACTCTATTAGCAGTATCAAAAGGAGTGTATACACAGACTTCACTTCCTAATGCTCCATTATAAGAGTCATAGGCTTTATTAAAATGAATAGATACAAAAAAGTTAGCTCCATAGTCATTAGCTTTATTAACACCATAAGCTAAGTCTTTACTAGCACTACTAGTATAATTTACTGGTGGAGTTACATCTAATACATCTTGTCCTAATATTTTAAGATATTTAATAACTGCATCTTTAACTTTTCTATCTTCTGTTAATTCATTTATTAAAGCAGAAGCACCAGTACATAATTCTGTATGACCTCCTCTCACAGCTATTTTCATATAATCACCTCTTACATATACATTCTAGGTATTCCATATTCTTTAGCACATAATTCTTCTATTTTACAACCTCTATAGTTTTCATATCCTTTACAGAATACTATTATGTCTGCTTCAGATAATAATTTAATACTTTTTCCTAAGAAGAAAAGAGGGATAGTTTTAACTTTAGGCTCTCCCTCAAAGAAAGATTTAATCTCTTCTACATCTTCTAAGAAAGTATCATTAACCTTTTTTAACGCTTCCTCTCTTTCTGCTTTTATTTCTTTATCTGTTTTATCTCTCATTCCTTGGCTTATAAATACTTTCATATTGTCACCTCTTACTTATCAAATAATTGTTTTATAACTTGGTTACCATATACTGTAACACCTGTAGCTAGTACACCTTGAATAACTCCATCTGGAGATAATCCAGTAATTAATAAAGAGAATAATACACTTACAGGAAGTAATATTAAAGGTATATACTTGTCCTTAATTCTTTCTGTATCTTTTAGTACCATTCCTATAACATAAAGAAAAGGTACTAAAGGTAACATGTTTTCTGCTAGATACTTAGTTATTTCCATTCTTAACCACCTCTATTAATTTATTTAGATACCATTGAGCTTTCTTTAAATCTTCAAGACCATTTTTATCTTTGTATCTCCATACATATTTAATTATATTTCCTCTTAAGAAACCTGTAAATTCATCT
>JAFNXG010000105.1 GCA_017383505.1 Clostridium sp. | reverse complement strand
TTTATACTCTCAATATAAAATTCCCTATTATTTTTTCTTAACACAACTTCTACAGGTACATTAATCCCTTCTGCCGTATCATATCCTTGTTCTAATCCATCAGTTTCTAGTACTGTAGATTGTGCTTCCATATTAATAACTAAACAGACATTATATTTACCATCATCCTTACTAGCTCCCAAAACTTCACTTTCATATTTATTCAATATAACATCTTCTATATAGTAGTTATAAAATATTACATAGTTAGATTTATTAAAAACCTCTTCTTTTATATAGTCACTAACCTCTTCATCATACCCCCTATCATACGATAATACTTTATCTACTATTTCCTTCATTTCTTTAATATCACTATTTGATATATCATTACTACTACACATAACCATTCCTATGTTTAGTAGTATTAATATAAACGCTATTATTTTTTTCACTTAATTCCCCTACCTTTTTAAATTTATTTATATATTCTTATGTAAACTAATCATCTTATATGAATATGTTTTATGAAACTTATGTAAAAATATATTTAAATACACTATTTGCTTACTATTTTTTATATTTTCCAATATATCTTCTATTTTTATTTGTAATATTATTGTTAATAAGAAAACACCTTAGCTTCTGCTAAAGTGTTTTTTATATAATGATAAATATTAATTATATACTTTTAATTCTCCTATTCCTACATTCAAATCAAACTTATAAGTTTTTTCTGAAGAAGTTTTTACATCTATACTTGCTTCTCCAATTCCCGAACTAGTATTAAAATATACTGGAGCATTTTCTGGAATTTTTATTTCTCCACTTCCAACTCCTGATTCAAAAGTAAGATTCCCTCCAACTTCAGCTAGTGAAATATAAATATCTCCTACACCTCCATCAATATCTATATCACCACATTTTCTAACTAAATTTATATTACTATGACCTACACCTGAATCAAAATCTAATTTATTAAATACAATATCATCAATGGTTAATTCTCCAGTCCCACCATCAATAGTTAATTTATTACATGTAATATCTCTTATTTCATTTTCTCCTACACCAAAGTCATAATCTAAATCTCCATTAAATGAATATGGAATTTTTATTTCTAACTCTAATATATAATCATTATTTCCAAATAGATCTATTAAGTCATCACTATTATCTTTAATTTTAATAGTATTATTACCCTTAGTTAATATTATATCTTCTTCAGCTAAATTAGTTATACCTGAAACTATAACCTCATCACCTTCATAGCCACTTAGCTTTACTACTCCACATCCAACATCTATATCTATTTTGTTTTCTCCTTCAAAAACTACACTTTTATTTATTTCTATTTCTTCACTACTTAATTTAGTTGTATTTGCTTTACCTCTCACTTCAAATCTTACACAAGCAGTAAAAGTAAGCACCATTATTATTGACCAACATAAAACAATTATTTTTTTCATTATTTTAACCCCCTATACTATATCTAATTTTTTATCAATATGATATACACTTAAAAATATCAATCCCCCAAAAATAATTATATTTATAAGTATATCAAATAAATTCATCTCTAAAATTTCTCCAATTACCATATATATTGGGGGAAATATAAAATAGCTAATTATTTTCAATAAAACAATTAATATTGCTATAATCCACATAGATATAATAGTTAAAAATACACATGTTCCTGTATTAGAAATATAACTTTTAAAAATTGCTATTAATGATGTTATTAAAATAAATAAAATAAAAACTCCCAACAAAATTGATAGTGATGTTATAATTATTAACTTACTATCTCCTCCAATAATCATATTCCCTATACTTGTAAAAAGAATTAATAGTAATCCTAAACCAATAAACTCTAAATATTTAGCACATATTAATTCCCATCCTTTGATAGGTGTAAGAAACAATAATCTCCCTTCTTCTATAGATATACTTTTTAAAAACTTACCTATTGATATTATAAAATTAATTATCAACACTACAGATATTACTGGAATAAATGTTACATCTGAAGGAACTCTTCCACCCAATATTAAACGTCGAATAATAAAAAATAATATAACTGCAAATTCTATTATTAGTTGTATCTTTTTACTTTTTATATCAAATTTAATAATACTAACAATATTCCTCATATTCCACCTCCTACTCTGCAAAAATATATTTATATATTTCTTCTATTGATTTACCATACTTTTCTCTTAATACTTCTGCATCATTAATTTCAATAATTTTACCTTCATCTAAAAATGCAACTTCATCAAATATACCTTCCAATTCTCCAACATAATGAGTTGTTATTATCATTGAGCTATCTTCTTCAATATTATCTATAATAGCTTTTATTATTTTTTCTCTAGTAACTATATCTATCCCTGAAATTGGTTCATCTAAAATATATAATTTGGCTTTTCTACTTAGTGTTAAGCTTAAATGTAATTTCTCTAACATACCTTTAGATAAACTTTTTATCTTTAACTTTTCATCTAAATTCATAAACGCTAATAATTCTTTAACTTTTTCTTCATTAAAATCTTGAAAAAAATCTTTATAAAACTCTACAGCATCTTTTATTGTCATCCAATTAGATAAAGTATTTCTTTCTTGAAGGAATGATACTGACTTTTTTGTCTCACTACTTACTTTTATTCCATCAATTAATACATCTCCTGATGTCGCTTTCTTAATACCGGAAATTATATTTAAAAGTGTAGTTTTACCTTTCCCATTAGGCCCAAGTATCCCTAATACTTTTCCTTTGTTTAAACTTAAATTTAAATCTTTAATAATTTTTTTATTGCCAATTTTTTTATACAAATTATTGACCATAAGAACCTTTTCCATATATCCTCCTAAAAGCGTTCATTTATTATACTAATTAAATCTTCTTTTCTAACACCTAGTCCCTTACTTTCATTTATAAAATTAATAATTACATCTTCTAACATTTCTATTCTTACTTCATTAATCTTGTTTTTATTTTCTACAACAAACTTTCCAATTCCTCTCTGAGTGTATATTAGGCCTTCATCTTCAAGTTGTGCATATGCTCGTTGAATAGTATTTGGATTTACTTTTAATTCACTTGCACACTCTCTTACTGACAAAATTCTATCACCTCCTTTTAAATCTCCTTTTACTATACTCTTTTTTAAATATCTTATTATTTGAGTATATATAGGTTCTTTTGAGTTAATCTTAAACTCCATGTCTCCCCTCCTTGCGGGTATCAGTGTGTTAATAATATAATACACTAGTTCACCTCTTTTGTATACATTTTTTTCTATTTTTTATATTTTTTTCTTTTTAATCATTACCTTAATGTTTTACCTTATTAATTTTTTCATAAAGAAAAGCCCTAGCTTTCGCTAGGGCTTCCTATTATATGAATGTATTGATTATTTATTTTTCTTTTCTTTTTTAGCTGGAGCTTCTACTGCTACTTCTTTAACAGCTTCTACTTTTTCACCATAGTAGCTAGTGATATACATTTCTTTTAATTCTTTCATTAATGGATATCTTGGATTAGCTCCTGTACATTGGTCATCAAATGCTTGCTCAACCATTTCATCAAGTGTTTCAAAGAATTTAACTTCGCTTACACCAGCATCTTTAATTGTTTTTGGCATATTAACTTTAGCTTGTAATTCTTCTACAGCTTTAATTAATAATTCAACTTTTTCTGCTTCAGTGTTCCCACCTAATCCTAAGTGATCTGCAATTCTAGCATATCTCCATGCTGCATTTGGATATTTGTATTGAGCAAATGCTGCTTGTTTAGTTGGAGCATCAGTAGCATTGAACTTAATAACTTCTTTCATAACTAAAGAGTTAGCCATACCGTGTGGTAAGTGGTGGAATGCACCTAGCTTATGAGCCATTGAGTGGTTGATTCCTAAGAATGCATTACTGAACGCCATACCTGCCATACAAGATGCATGAGCCATTTTTTCTCTTGCTTTAATGTTAGTTGTACCTTCATTATAAGCATCTGGTAAATATTTAAATACTAATCTGATTGCTTCTAAAGCTAATCCATTAGTGTATTCTGAAGCCATTATTGAAACATAAGCTTCTATAGAGTGAACTAATACGTCGATACCAGCGCAAGCTGTTAATCCTTTTGGAGATGTCATCATTAATTCAGCATCAACGATAGCCATATCTGGAGTTAGTTCGTAGTCTGCTAATGGATATTTAACTCCTGTTTGTTCATCAGTTATAACTGCGAATGGAGTAACTTCTGATCCAGTACCAGCTGAAGTTGCTATTGAAACCATCATAGCTTTTTGACCCATTGTTGGGAATTTGTATATTCTCTTTCTTATATCCATGAATGTCATTGCTAAATC
>JAFNXG010000104.1 GCA_017383505.1 Clostridium sp. | reverse complement strand
GCCCGACGAGCTGCCAACTGCTCCACCCCGCGTTATTAAGTTGAATTTAGTTTGGTGCTGAAGACCGGAATCGAACCGGTACGGTATCGCTACCGCAGGATTTTAAGTCCTGTGCGTCTGCCTGTTCCGCCACTTCAGCGTGTTTTTTGTCCGTCATCACCTGACGACAAAATTAATTATATATGATGAAGTTAATACTGTCAACATTTTTTTATATTTTTTTATATTTTTATTTATTTTCTTTATAACACTAGTAAAATAGCCACTTACAAACCATTTATATTGCTTAAATAAATATATTTTTTAAAAATTTATATAAAAAAAGAATGATATTTATAAATATCATTCTCTTATATATAAAACTATATTATGTGTTAAATCTAAAAATTCTTTCTTGATCTAGTTTTAAACTCTTGATGCTTTTTGAAATCTTGTTGTCTTTCTTCACTATCTTTTAAGAATCTAGACATTATATCTTCAAAATTAGCTGGAGCAGATTTTTTCTTTTCAGTTGTCCATTCAATTTCTGCTGGTTTAACTGATTTTTTCTTAACATTAGCTTGCTTTATAGATAAGCTAATTTTACCATTATCATCTATTGATATAACTTTTACTTTAACCTTATCTTGCTCATTAAGATGTTGTCTTATATCCTTAACAAAAGAATCTGCAACCTCTGAAATATGAACTAATCCTGTTTTACCTTCTATTTCTACGAAAGCTCCAAAGTTTGTAATATTTACTACTGTACCTTCTAATATGTTTCCTGCCATTAAGGTCATTTTACAAAGAATCCTCCTTAAAATTAAATAATCTATGTTATTAATAATAACCACATTAATAGAAATTTAAACTTAAACCAACATTACTCTGAACTTTTTTCAGGAATAATTTGTTGCTCACCTTCTTTTATTAGCCCTAATCTTTCTCTTGCTAACTTTTCTAGATATTCATTATTGCTTTGTGCTCTATCTAATTCTGCTTGCAACTTAATATTTTTTTCTCTCAGCTCTTGTAATTCTTGAGTTTGAATAGAAATATCATTTTTTATCCTTCTTAGTACAGTTAATTGCTTTATTAAGCATATGCTAAATACTCCCATAATTAAAGCAATAATAATCGCCTTAAGGTTTATGTTTTTTTTCATAAATATATAGTACCCTTCTTTTATAACATTCTATAAATATATTGTAAACACTATACATATTTAATTCAAGCTATTTTTACACTAATTGTTTTTTCCAGTAATACTGTAAATTATAATTTTAAAAGGGTATATTACATTTTTAAATATAACTCTAAATATTTTCCCTAAAACACTAACTATTTTTAACTCTAACTTTAAACAACTATTACTAATAAACTTCATATATAAAGCTAATGATATTATCATAAAAACATAAACATATGCTCCTAAAAAGGCATAGTTAGTATATAGAAGAAATGCAAATACAATCATTGCAGATAACACCCAAAATAGTATATCTTCTATTACTACTATAAATTTTGGCACCTTGCTACCTCTAATTATTCTATATAAATCAAACATAAGTCCAGTTAATATACCTGCCAATAGTGCATATATAATAATGTTAAATTGTATATCAGTACTTAGTGGCATAACGTCCTCCTATTTAAAAAGTTTTCCTAATATGCTTTCCTTTTGTTTTTTTACTTCTTTTGCACTATAAACAACATAATATATTTCTCCATTTATAATTACATCGCCATTCTGAACATCTAACTTATTCATTTTTAAGCTCGATCCCTTTATTGTTAATGTTCCTAACTTCGTATTTAGTAATATTTTTTCATCATCAAAGCTAATAACTTCTTTTACTCCAGTTAATGTCATTTTCTTTCTATTTTCTAATATAATATTCCCTTTATTATCTTCAAATTTACTATCTATTTTTTTCTCCATATCATTATATCCTCCATATATTTCTTGATTAAATATATGAAGGATATTTAAAAATTATTCTTGGTCTTCTACACCTTCTATTATTTCGTACATTTCTTTAGCATTTTCTTTCCTTACATGATCTGCTATATTTACTATTTTAGCTTTTAATTTTCTATTAGCAAAAGTTATTTCAATTATATCTCCTTCTTTTACATCTGTAGAAGGCTTAGCTATCTTTTCATTTATAGATACTCTTCCTCCTTCACACGCTTCTTTTGCTACTGTTCTTCTTTTTATTATTCTTGATACTTTTAAATATTTATCTAATCTCATATATTTCTCCTCATATAATTTTATTTTTTTATATTAAAAAACCCGAGATACCTCGGGCTTACATTTATAATTACTTATTAACTCTGTCTTTAAATTCTTTTCCTGCTTTAAATACTGGAACAGTTGAAGCTGGAATGTTTATTATTTCTTTAGTTCTTGGATTTCTACCTTCTCTAGCTGCTCTTTCTCTAGTTTCGAAAGTACCAAATCCAACTAATTGAACTTTTTCTCCATTTTCTAAAGCTTGTTGAACTGAATCAATGAATGCTTTTAAAGCTGCTTCTGCATCTTTCTTTGTTAATTGGCTCTTTTCAGCCATGCTAGTAATTAATTCTGCTTTATTCACGATTTACATCCTCCTTAAATAAACAGTTAAAATATTATTGTTAACTATTTTGTTTATGTACTATAGCTACATTACCTTATTATATATCCACTTTATTAAGTAGTCTATAGTAATATGGGGGTTTTTCTATAAAAATATATTTATTACAACTTTTTCTTGTAGCATAGTAAGTCTTTATTATTCTATATATGAATATTCTGCATAAACAAGAAAACTCCTTCTGACTCTGCAGAAAATTCGTTTTTTTCTTTTCTAATAATACTTTTTAGAATCTTCCCATAAAGTATTCATTTCATCTAAAGTAACATTATTAAAATCTTTTCCTTGTTTTAGAATATTATCTTCAATAAATTTAAATCTTTTTATAAATTTTTTAGTAGATTTATTTAATGCTTCTTCTTCATCTACATTTAATAATCTAGATAAATTAACACAAGCGAATAATAAATCTCCCATTTCATCTATTATTTTTTCCCTATTATTGTCTTTATATACATCTAATACTTCTCTAATTTCTTCTTCAATTTTTTTAACTGCTTCATTTATATTTTCAAAATCGAATCCAACTTTAGAAACCTTCTTTTGTACTTTATGAGCTTTTGTTAATGATGGTAATGTTTTTGCTATTCCGTTAATCTCCTCTGTAAGAGTCTCATAGTTCTTTTCTTTCTTTTTTAACTCATCCCAGCTATCTAAAACTTCATCTGATGTAGCATCTGTTTTATTTTTAAAAACATGAGGATGTCTATATATCATCTTATTAGTAATTGTTTCTATTACATCTGATACATTAAAATATCCATCTTCTTTCCCTATAACTGAATGAAATACAACTTGTAATAAAACATCTCCTAATTCTTCAATTAATCCATCTATATTATCATCTTCTATAGCCTCAACAACCTCATAAGCTTCTTCTAAAAGAGAATTTTTTATACTTTCATGAGTTTGTTCTCTATCCCAAGAACACCCATCTTCTCCACGCAACATTTCTATTGTATGAATTAAATCATAAAAATCCTTTTTGTTATTTACATCTTTAGGGATATATACAGAAGTTAAATAATCTATATCTTCTTGCATATCCAATTCATATATAGGTATTTTTCTTATAGATTCTTCTCCCTCTATCCCAGCTGCTCTAACATAATAAATTTCTGTTTCGTCATTATAGTACTCTAATAGTTCTAATTTAACTTCTGAAGCTATTAACGGATTATATACTTGAGTTATTATAGTCCCAATTCTCTTGTCTAATATTTGATTTTTTATATCAAATGCATCTATAACTTTTAATCCTTCTATTGGATCTATTTGTAATCTATCCATCATAGCATCTATAAAACTAACTGCTGGCAGTATTTTATATTCAATATCGTTTTCCTTACATAAATTAATTAAATTCACAACAGATCTTTCTGCTACTAAAGGGTGTCCTGGAACTGCATATACTAGTTCTCCTGACTTTTTATATTCTTTTATAATATTTTTAGCAATATTTGAGTATACCTCATCAAAGCTATGTCCCTCTTCATAATAATTATCGCAAGTATTAAAAGATTCTAACCTCTTTTTTAAATAATCTACCGTTGGATGCTTTTCTGTTCTAAAATATAAATTTTTACTATTCTCTAAGGCTTCAACAGCTCCTATAGTTAGTGATTCTGGTGCTCCTGGTCCTAATCCAACTATCTTTATCATATAGTCTCTCCTTACTCTATCTTCTTACTAGTCTATTCTTTATTTCATCTATTTTAAACACCTTGAAAACTAAAATAGATATTATATATATAATAATACCCACAAATATCGATAATAAGCAAGAAATACTATTTTTTTGGGTGTTTTCCATAAGAAAGCTATAGCTAAACAAAACTCCAATCATCATTAATATAGATGCATAACCAGGCTTTACGAAAGAATTATATATATTTATATTACATTTTACTTTTGATTTAAGTGTTATAAGATTTAATATCGTAACTACAATATAAGCTGAAATACTTGCTATTACTGCTCCAAATATATTTAAACTAGGTATAGGAACTAAAGTTATTGTTAAAACTACTTTTACTAAACATCCTATAACTAAATTTACAACTGGTCTTATATAATGATTTGTTGCCTGCAAAATAGATGTAGTTGTTTGAGTAACAATTACAAATGGTATTGATATTGATAAATATCTTAATATTTCTATTCCTTCATACTTATCAAAAAAAACTACCTTCATTATAGGACCAGCTAAACAAAATATCCCAAGTGCACAAGGCAATGCTATTACAGCTGATAATTTCATTGCTATATTTATTTTACCTTGCATTTCTTCTTTTCTTTTTAATATATAATATTCCGAAATTATTGGAATTAAAGATGTACATATTGCCATAGATAATGTTAATGGTAGATTTACTAATACTGAAGCTTTTCCTGTAAGTTGTCCATATAAAGCAGTAGCATTAGTAACTCCAGATTCAAGCAACTTCTGTGGTACTAAAATAGAGTCAATTAAATTCATTATTGTTCCAACAGTTGCTCCTAAAGATATTGGAATAGCCATTTTTAATATTTGATTAAGTATATCTGTATTAGTCCTTACTTTTTTAATTCCCATTTCTTTTTTTACTCTTATATATTTAGCACATAAATATATAGAAGCAACTAATGCCCCTCCTGCTGCTCCAAATGCAGCTCCACCTGCTGAATACTCAATTCCTTTTGGTAGAAATATATAAGCTAGTCCAACTCCAATGATAACTCTACCTATTTGTTCTAATATTTGTGAAGTTCCTGATGGAGTCATATTTTGTAATCCTTGAAAAAAACCTCTGAATATACTTACAAATGATACCATCATAGGTGCAAAAGATATTCCTATCAAACCATAATACGATTTCATATCCCATTTTAAAAAATTAATTATTGGCTTTGCAAAAAAGAATAATATCAATGATGTTCCAACACCTAATGTAATCATTAAATATGCTGATTCCTTAACTACTTCATAACTACCTTTAATATCTCCCATCGCATTTTTTTCTGAAATCATTTTTGAAACTGCAATTGGAACTCCACTTGCCATAGCTACAAAAAACATATATAACGGATATGATAGCTGATAATATCCAATACCTTCATCACCTATTAACATAATCAACGGCCATCTAAAGAAAAAACCTAATACTTTAGCTAAAATTCCTGCTAACCCTAAAACTATACTCCCTTTTATAAGAGATTGCTTTTTCATAAAATACCTCCAAACTTAAATTCCTAACTACTAATTTTTATTTAAAGCTTAGAGGTATTATTACATATATTCTAGTTTATTTAATAAATATTATAGTATAAATTATTTATTGTTCCATTTGCTTTCCTAAGAAAGCTGCTGCAGTTTCTGCTAATTTTAATTCTAAATCCCCAAACTTTTCTCCAGACTCTTTTGATACTATAATTACTGCACCTATAGCATCACCCTCAGCAATTATTGGCGCTATTACTTGGCTTGTATATTCTCCTTGGTCTTCATCATTATGTAGAGGTATTGTCTTTCCTTCATCAACTATTATAGAAGCTTTTCTTCCATCCATAATTGACTCTAACTCAGAACTTATTTTTCTTTCAAAATAATCTTTTTTAGTTGCTCCACTTACAGATATAAAAGCATCTTTATCAGCAATTAAAACAATATTTCCAATAGATTGTTGTAAACTTTCTGCATATTCTTTAGAAAAATCAGTTAATTCTCCAATTGGTGAATATTTTTTTAATATTACTCCACCTTCTCTATCTGTAAATATTTCTAATGGATCGCCTTCTCTAATTCTTAAAGTTCTTCTTATTTCTTTTGGTATAACTACTCTTCCTAAATCATCAATACGTCTAACTATCCCTGTAGCTTTCATTATTACGAGTTACCTCCTTCATTAGTTTTATAATTAACTGCAATATTATTATTTGAACTATTAGAAATTTTATACACATATACCCAATATTTATCCTTTACTATCTATTGAGGAATTGTTTGAAGTCTATGCCAGTACATTCATAAAATTTAATATTTATTATAAAAAAAACTGAGTAAAATAATTTTACTCAGTTCTTTATATAAATTATAATCTATCTTCATATAATTTAACTTTTAAATCTTTTTTCCATTGTTCTAATGTTGTATTATATACTTCTTGTTGTTTTTGACTTAATAAAGTTGCTTTAATATCATCTTTTACTTCATCAAATGGTGTTACTACATCTTCAGATTTAATATTAGTCGCTTCGATTATGTGATATCCAAACGAACTCTTAACTGGTGCTGAAACTTCTCCATCTTTTAATTGTTTTAATCCAGCTAAGAAATCTGTGTCAAAGTTTTCTTGATCATATTCAACATAACCTAAATCCTCTGATAATGGCTTAATATTTTGAGCTTTGTTTGGTTCATATTCTGTAAATAAAGCATCAAAAGTAGTTTCACCTGAATCTATTTTACTTTTCGCAGCCTTAGCATCATCTTCTGTTTCAAATAATATATGTCTAACATCTGCTCCTGGTTTAACTGTGTATTTATCTTGATTTTCATCATAATACTTCTTAACTTCTTCATCACTTACAGTTACATCTTTTGTAATAGCTTCTGTAACCTTTTCTGTTTTAACCATAGTTTCTAAGAATGAATTGAATTTATCTTCACTCATACTATAGTATTCTAAAGCTTTTTTTAATTCTTCTTCTCCACCATAAGCTTCTACGAAGTTTTCTCTTTCTTTC